>CAIVNT010000281.1 GCA_903907305.1 uncultured Ignavibacteriota bacterium | reverse complement strand
CGCTGACCGGTCAGCTCGGTGATGTGATGAAGGAATCGGCGCAGGCCGCATTGAGTTTCATCCGTTCCAATGCAAAGAAGCTAAAATTGAATCCGGATTTCTTCAAAAAACACGAGATCCACATCCATCTTCCGGAAGGTGCTATTCCGAAAGACGGTCCTTCGGCAGGTATCACCATGACGATGGCAATGATCTCCGCGATCAGCGGCAGACCGGCGCGTGCCGATGTTGCAATGACCGGCGAGATAACACTGCGCGGTGAAGTGCTGCCGATCGGCGGACTGAATGAGAAACTGCTTGCGGCAAAACGTGCGGGTATCAAAACAGTGCTTATCCCCAAAGAAAATCTGAAGGATCTGACGGAGATCCAGCCCAGTGTCAAAGAAGGACTCAAGATTATTCCGGTTGCATCGATTGAAGAAGCAATTCCGATCGTGTTCGCCAAGAAGTAGTAAGAATAGAACACGGATGACACGGATCAACACAGATAATAAAATGCAGAAACATAGATTGTAATCGTTAGTCATGGTGAGCGAGCACCAAGTTTTTCTTTATGGCGAGTCGAACCATGACGGGTCTATCAGTTTGTATAAAAAATACTACTGAGGCCGCAATACAGACTGAGAATAAACGTAAGAAAACAGTAGCAACAAATTCAATTGCTTCACGTTCACAGATTTCATTATTTTGAATTACAATGAGCTATCAAGTTACCGCACGTAAATGGCGTCCGATGGTGTTCGATGATGTGATTGGTCAGACGCATGTCTCCGATACATTGCGCAATGCCCTTGCACAGAACCGTCTGGCGCATGCCTTTATCTTCAGTGGAACACGCGGCTGCGGCAAGACCACCACCGCGCGTATCCTCGCCCGTGCCGTCAACTGTCTCAATCCCAAGAATTTTGAACCGTGTAATGAGTGCGAGGTCTGCAAAGAGATCATTGAAGGCCGATCGCTGGATGTGATCGAGATCGACGGTGCGTCGAACCGCGGTGTGGATGAGATCCGCAACTTACGCGAATCGGTCCGTTACACACCAACGCGCGGCAAGAAGAAAGTTTACATCATCGATGAAGTGCACATGCTCACAAAAGAGGCGTTCAACGCACTTCTGAAGACGCTCGAAGAACCGCCGTCCCACGTGCTGTTCATCTTCGCCACCACCGAACTGCACAAAGTTCCCGCAACGATCCTTTCCCGCTGTCAGCGATATGATTTCCGCCGCATCGGACTGGAAGAGATCGTCGGCCGATTGAAATTCATCGCGGGTGAAGAGAAGATCACCATCGATGATGATGCGCTGCTGATCGTTTCCAAAAAAGGGGATGGTTCCATGCGCGATGCGCAGAGTATCTTCGATCAGGTGATTTCGTTCTGCGGAACAACCATCAATGCAAAACAGGTTGGCGATGCGCTGAATATCGTCGATCAGGAATTATATTTTCGTGTTTCCGATATCCTCCGCTCGAAGGATACGAAGGCGGCGCTCGATCTTGTGAAGGATGTTGTCAACAGCGGTTTCGACATTAAAGAATTTGTTTCCGGTCTGACTGAACATTTCCGCAACATGCTTATTGCAAAGACGACCAACAGCACATCACTGATTGAAGAATCCGAGGTGCACCGCAAACGGTACGCATCGGATGTTGCATCACTCTCGCTTCAGGATATCCTCCGCATTCTAAAAATGACATCTGATACGGAGAACACCATCAAGTTCAGCACGCAGCCAAGATTCAAGCTGGAAGTGATGATGGTGCAATTGACGAAGATGGATCAGTCCGTAAAGATCGACGACCTTCTGAATCAGATCGATGACCTGAAAAAAAAACTTCAGTCCGATCCTAGCATCACCGTAATTCCCGCCGCAATCCCTGTTTTTCATCAGGAAATTGAATATCGTGACGAGATGCCTGAACCTCCGCCGGAATATCCCGTGGAGCAGCAGTCAACACGTCCGGCACCGCGTCCTGTCATCGCTCCTTCAGCAACGCGTGAAACAGCGAGATCGATCGAGACTCCAAAACCAAAATATTCCGTGCAGGATTCGCAGCCTCGGTACACTTTAAGCTCATCGCAAAAAAAATCAACGGAAGATCTTCCGCAAGAAAAGAAAATCGTTGTTGATCCGGTGAATGTGACCATGGCCGATATTCAACAGCAGTGGACCGTCATTGTTGATGCAATGCGCAAGAAGAAGATCTCCGTCGGAACGATCCTCGGCGAAACATCACCGTTTGAACTGCTGAACGGAACACTGCAGATCGCCTGCGGTGACGATTTCCATCGTACCACGCTCTCCCGGAATAAGGAAGTGCTTGCGGAGACGATCAATTTCATACTTAATTCCCGTATCCGGATTGAAGCAATTCTCAAAGAAGAAGGGTTGCCATTGAAACCGATGCACCATGCACCTGCTGCGTCCTCATCCCGGGCGGCATCATTTGCTTCTGCTGTTACACCGGAGGCGCCAGCTCCGCCGTCATCTGCTCCGGTAAATATGGATGACCATCCTTTGGTGAAGAAACTGTATTCTGAATTTGGAGCAGAAAAAGTTTAAAAGTCCGGTATTCCAAAAATACGTTCATTTCATGCAACTCATGCATAATACCGCCTAAAATAGATTATTTTGGGCGGTATTTCACTTTGGGGAACTCGGGTTCGTTGAGATATACAGAAGAGCTAATAATACCTTCATTCAACGAAAGGACGAGAAATGACTAATACACAACGCGCAAATTTCGATCAGCTGTATCACAAGCAGATGATCCCGCATATGAATCTACTCTACAACTATGCATTACGATTGACGAATAATCAGGATGATGCCAAAGATCTTATTCAGGATACATTTCTGAAAGCATATCGTTTCATTGACAAGTACGAGGACGGAACGAATGCAAAAGCGTGGCTCTTCCGCATTCTGAAAAACTCGTTCATTAATAATTACCGGAAGAACAGCCGCACGCCGAAACAGGTGGAATATAATGAGATTGAAGATTTCGTCGATCTATTGAAAGACGAATCCGCTCCTGCAACGGATATGCGGAAGGATATGTACGACAATCTTCTGGGGGACGATGTTGTTCGTGCAATGGAATCGCTGAATGAGGAATTCCGTACGATCATCATTCTCTCCGATCTTGAAGAGATGACATACGAAGAGATCTCCGAGATCCTGGAGATCCCGCTCGGCACTGTCCGCTCGCGTCTTCACCGTGCACGCAAAGTGATGCAGGAAAAACTCTACAGTTTCGCAGTGAAGAACGGGTATATCACAAAAAAAACAGCGGAAGATTTCAGACCGCGTATGGCAAAAGAAAACTTGAAACTTGCTGTTGTTTGAACCCTTTGTTGTAGACGATCGTCTCAAAAAAGCGAATGTTTTGCATTCGCTTTTTTATTAGTTGAGGATGAAAAGCAAAGTTTGTAAGTTGATAACAGAATGAAAACACTCATCGTTATCCTTCTTTTCCCTATCGTCTTGTTCGCACAGCAGAAGATCCTTGTTCCGATGGATCTGAAACAGACGAATCATCTGAAAGCGTACGGTATCGCATTCTGGACGCTCGAGAAAGGGGTCGAGATCGACTGGCTTCTGAACTACCGCGGCGGTTCATTCATGATCGACAACGTTGCCGGTGTGGCAAATGAGTGCCGCATCCGTGGAGTTGCATTCGAACAGATCAGCGGCGGAGCAGCAACGCAGATCCTTGGCGAGATCGCAGGCGAGGACAATAATATGGATGTGGTTCGCTTGGAGAAAGCACCAAAAGTGGCCGTCTATGTTCCGCCCGGATTCAAACCGTGGGATGACGCCGTTACACTTGCGCTGGAGTATGCCGAGATTCCGTACACAAAATTGTGGGACCCCGAAGTGCTGAAGGGAAAGCTCTCAGAATATGACTGGCTCCATCTTCATCACGAGGATTTTACGGGACAGTATGGAAAATTCTACGCATCACACCGCAACTCCCCCTGGTACATCGAGCAGCAATTGAATTACGAAAAGACTGCAAGAGAATTGGGATATAAAAAGGTCTCCGACGAAAAAAAAGCAGTCGCCAGAACCATCCGCGATTTTGTTGCCGGCGGCGGATTCATGTTTGCGATGTGTGCGGCAACGGACAGTTACGATATTGCCCTTGCAGCGGAGAATGTGGATATCGCTGAGACGATGTTCGACGGCGATCCTGCAGACCGCAACGCCCAGCAGAAACTCGATTTTTCCAAATGCTTTGCCTTCCAGAATTTTACGTTGGAAATGAATCCGATGCGGTATGAATTTTCGGATATCGATAATCCTCAGAGCGACCCTGTGCCGCTCCGCGATCCGAACTCCGACTACTTTACACTGTTCGAATTTTCCGCCAAATACGATCCTGTTCCTACGATGCTTACGCAGAATCACGTGAACATATTAAAAGGATTCATGGGACAGACGACGATGTTCAAAAAATCGCTCATCAAACCGAGCGTCACTATCCTTGGTGAACGTGAAGGAAGCGATGAGGTCCGTTACATCCACGGCAATTACGGAAGGGGAACATTCACCTTCTACGGCGGCCACGATCCCGAGGATTATCAGCATGCCGTCGGTGATCCGCCCACCGATCTGAATCTGCACAAGAATTCACCGGGATACAGGATCATCCTCAACAATATCCTTTTTCCCGCGGCAAAGAAAAAACAGCAGAAGACATGAACCAAAAACCTCTTCTTACCCTCGTCATTGCGGTCTATAATAATCCCCGCGCGCTGCAGTTCATCTTTGCAGCGCTCGCACGCCAGTCATTTCCACAATTCGAGGTGATCGTTGCGGATGACGGTTCCGGGCGTGCGGTGGCGGAAGTGGTGAACAGTGCAAAGCAATGGATGCCGTTCCGCATCAAACATCTTTGGCATGCGGACAAAGGGTGGCGGAAAAATACGATGCTGAACTATGCGGTGATGGAAGCAACGACAGAGTACCTCATCTTTTTCGATGGTGACTGTATTCCGTCCGAGCATTTTGTGCAGGATCATTTCACTCATCGTGAACAACGGAAAGTGCTGCTTGGCCGCCGTGTGGAGCATGGAAAACGCTGGGCTGATTCACTGACAATGGACACGATCACGTCGGGAGAGTACGAACAATACCGTCTCGCCGATCTTGCAGATGCAGTGACAGGAAAATCCGTTCGATTGGAACATGGAATCCGTGTAACGAACTCCATTCTCCGTTCTTTCACCGACAAATCGACGGGATTACTCGGATGCAATTTTTCTACATTCAAAGATCATCTGATTGCAGTGAACGGATTCGATGAATCGTACGACGGTCCCGGTTTTGGTGAGGACACCGATATCTTTTTCCGTTTGAATAAGACGGGAGTGATGGGAAAGTCACTTCGAAATCTAGCCATTCAATATCATCTCTGGCATCCGTTCACGACCGTTCCGGAAAGGAATCGTCTACGGTTTGAGGAAGCAGTGAAGCGTTCCGATCACCGGTGCATGAATGGATTGGAAAAGCTCTGATTTCACCGATTCCACACCGCCGTTCACCGAATACCGCCCAACTTTCTGCTGTTTTTCCTGTAAGTTCATGCATTGTAATAATCAATGAAGTGAAATGAACGGAAAGGAACAAACGCATGACACGCATTCAAAAACGTTTCAGCACATCGGACATGATCGTCGGAAGTGTGATGATTGCATTCGGCACATTGCTTCTGCTGCAACAGTTGGACATCTTTACCATCTATGATCTCGGGATCGATTCCATCTGGCAGTTGTGGCCGATGATCTTCGTGTTTATCGGTATCGGAAAACTTGCCGATGCACCGACTTTGTATCACCTGCGGAAAGGAGCATGGTTGATCTTTTTGGGGGTGTGGCTCTATGTTTCGATCAATCATGTGTATGGTCTCACGTTCGGTGAAACATGGCCAGCCGTACTGATCGTATGGGGAACCGGCATGATCTGGGAGTCGATCACAAAAGATTCTAAAAAAATGTATCAGGAGAATATTTATGGAAAACAATAAATCGACATTCTTTTCACCGCAGTTCGTTCTTGGACTGATGATCATCGGTGTCGGGATCATCTTCATGCTGGATAATTTTAATATACTCTATGCTGGCGATATCATGCGGTACTGGCCTGCGATCCTCGTAGTTTTCGGCATCTCAAAGATCTCGCAGGCACGGAATAGTTCCGCACAAACGTTTGGCTGGATCATCACCATCATCGGTTCGATGATGCTTCTCGACCGTCTGGACTTCATCAATTTCAGAATTCACGACTGGTGGCCGATCATCATCATCTTTATCGGTGTGAACTTTCTGCGCGGATCATGGAGAAGGAAGAAGAGCATGGCGGAACATCCGTTCACGGATACCACGACTGATTCCGATTCGTATATCAGAAATACGGCATTCATGAGCGGAGTGAAACGGATCATCACATCGAAGGAATTCCGAGGCGGCGAGATCTCATCGATGATGGGCGGGTGTGAGATCGATCTGCGAGAAGCGGAGATGAAAGAGAACGAAGCGCATCTTGAAGTGAACATCATCATGGGCGGAGTAGAGATCCGTGTGCCGCTGGGATGGGCTGTTGTCATTGAAGCCACACCGATCATGGGAGGTGTTGAGGATAGAACCTACACCGCAAAAGAAGGAATACCGAAGCGG
>CAIVNT010000280.1 GCA_903907305.1 uncultured Ignavibacteriota bacterium | reverse complement strand
TGACATTTTCCGGCGACGTTTCGAACAATGGGACACTGACCAACAGCGGCAGTGTGATATTTTCCGGGACCGGGACACAGACACTTGCTCTCAACAGCGGCTTCTCGGCTTCCGGCGGGGTAAATTTTAATGGTACCATTTCACCGACCTTTTCGGATGCTTCTTCCCCATCGTTCTCAACAGTAGACATTAATAACAGCGCTCCAATTACGCCGGTGCTTGGCTGGACGATCAGCGGTCCCTTCACGGTAGCGGTCGGTGCAACGTTTATCGGCGGAAGTTACACACACTCTTTTAACGGACTCTTTACAAATAATGGGACGTTCTCATCGAATGGCAGTATTGTTATTTCGCCGGCTGCGTCCAGCAGTGTAAGATTATCGGGAACAGAGTTCACAAGCAGCGGGACATTGGAACTCGGAGGCACAGGCGCGATAACACTCGCATCCGGAACGCAGACGCTGAATAATCTCACCATCAGCAATACGAACCCTGCAGGGATCACGCTCGTGAGCGGATGGACGATCGGCGGCGATCTTCTTATCCAATCCGGAGCAATACTGAACGGCGGAAGCGGTCTTTCCCACACCATCTCCGGGGATTTCACTGCTGCAGGAACATTCACAGGCGCAACCTCCACCATTACATTTGACAACACATCAGAGAAGAATGTCAGCGCAGGGAGTGCTTCAACATTCAACAATATCATTATCGCTTCAGGGGACAGTCTGACAGCACTCACAAACATCACGATCACCGGCAATTTAACGAACAATGGAACGTTCGTGAACGATGGAATTGAAGTGACCTTTAACGGATCATCCAATTCTATCATCGGCGGTTCGGCAACAACGTTCGATCAACTGACGATTTCCAAGAGCAGTGCATCAACGACACTCGCTGTAAATATCTCGGAGATCTCGAATCTGAATGTCACCGGCGGAACGCTCGATCTTGCATCGTTCTCTGCTGCGGATAATAGTGTCGACGGCGGAATACTGATGCTTGGCTCAGGAACCACATTGAAAATCGGCGGAACATCTCCGACAACATTCGACTCTTCACTTTTCGCGGCAACAAGTTCCGTCATCTACACCGGAAGCGGGCAAACAGTGAACGCCGCACCGGCATACGGCAGCCTGATAATTTCAACAAGCGGTGCCACAACACTTAGTTCAGCCACTTATACGATCGCCGCTGACCTTACGATCACATCGGGAACAGTCACTGCCGGTAATTCCACCGTGTTGAATGTCGGCGGAAATTATTCTCAGTCCGGCGGAACATTCAGCGGTGGGAATGCGACACAATTCAACGTCGTGGGAAATTTCACTCTTTCTTCGGGGACATTCTTCCCCTCCTCCAATACATCCACCCATTCCATCAGCGGGAACTGGACGATTTCGGGAGGCACATTCACCAATACAAATTCGACGATCCGGTTCAATGGTACGGGGACTCAGTCACTCACTTCCACCGGTACATTCAATAACGTCACAATCAACAAATCATCCGGTACACTATCCCTTTCTTCAGATATGACCATCGCCGGAACGTTGACCTTGACATCGGGAAACATCTATGCCGGCGTCAATAAAGTGATCATCACTTCCGCAGGGACTGTGTCCAGGACAAGCGGTCATATCATTGGAAATCTTCAAAAAAATGTTGCGACCGGATCACCGACAAGAACGTTCGAGATCGGAGACGCAACACGGTATTCTCCTGTATCGTTAACGTTCGCAAGCGTGACAGCAGCTGGGAATGTTATCGCCGGCACATCCTCCGGTGATAACTCGGACATCCTGAATTCCGGCATCAATCCAAATAAGAGTGTCAACCGTTCGTGGACCCTTTCGAATTCGGGAGTAACATTCACTTCCTATTCCTCAACGTTCACATTTGTTGCCGGTGACATCGATGCCGGAGCAGCCACCGGAAGTTTCACTGTCTCCAAACTGACCTCCGGAACGTGGGGTTTACAAACCATTGGTACACGGACAGCGGTATCAACGCAAGCAACTGGGATCACTGTCTTTGGTGATTTCCAGATCGGCGAAAGCGGAAAAGTATGGAACGGTTCCGTCGACAATAACTGGAATACTGCAGCAAACTGGACTCCTTCCGGAGTCCCGTCAAATATTGATGCAGTCACCATCGGCGGTGCATTTACCATCAATATTAATGCAACTGCAACAACGGCGGACCTCTCCATCGGCAACGCTAGCGCGGTCATGACGATCCTTACCGGAAATTCACTCACAGTGTCCGGTAATCTTTCCGTCACATCCGGAACATTGAATACGCAAACCGCATTCCCCGCAGTTTCCGGAACAACAATGTTGACAGGCGGTACCATCGGCTATACGGGAACAGGATCACAATCCGTCACCGCATTGAATTATCATCATCTCACCATCAGCGGTGCACGAACAAGTAATACCATAACATTTGCAGCTGATACAGTCGGCATCGCGGGACTTTTTACAAACTCCTCAACATTTACTTCCGGCGGTTTCGTCCTGACGAACAACACGATTGAATATAATGGAACAGCAGGACAGACGGTCATTCCGTTCTCCTACAACAATCTCCTGATCAGCGGAGCTCACAGCGACAGCGTAAAATTCGATCCTTCTTCCGTGATCAAGATCAGCGGAACCTTCAATCCCGCCGCGACATTTTCTTCCGGCGTTTATAGCAGCGTGGGAAGCACTATCGAATTTAACGGAACCGGTGCACAGACCGTTCCTGCCTTCTCGTATCACAATCTGACGATCTCCGGTGCGCGCGGCAGTGCAGCAATCACACTCGCATCAGATTCTGTACATATCGCAGCGATATTCGCTCCCACTGCAACAGCAGTCTCCTACTCGCAGTCCGGAACGATCTTCGACTTTAACGGAACAACATCACAAAGTATCCCGGCATTCACATACAATTCACTTGTGTTCAGCCGCACCGGTGTAAAGACGATCGGTTCTTCCGTCACCAGCGCCAACGACTTTGTGAACAGAAGCGGAACGCAGGTCACCGTGGATGCCGGTGTGACCGTGCAGATCAACGGCTCACTGAATAATGCCGGAACAATTATCAATGATGGAACAGTCATCGCAGGAAATTAATCATACAGGAGGAATAATGAACAGACCGCCATAACAATAAAATTCAACAGCAGTACATCCTCTCACTGAGCAAGAGTGGATATGAATAACAACAACCTAATTATGAAAACAGAAATAATACATACACAACACTCTCAAAGGAGAAACACAATGTTACGAATATCAGCAATTTCGATTCGTCGGAAGATGTTCTCGTTGATGATGCTTGCATTAGTATCATCCGGGATCCTTTCCGCGCAGAATATCGTCAACACCGGCACATTCACCAATAACAGTGCCGGCACTCTTAAGATCAAAGGGACATTCACCTCTTCGCAGGCTTCCTACGGCGGAACGGTTGAATTCACCGGAACGGTACAATCTGTTCCCGCATTAACATACAGTAATCTAAAAGCAACCGGCGCCAGCGGAAGCAAGACATTCGCCGGCAGCACAACAGTCTCCGGCGACATCACCGTCAATCAGTCGAGCGGCGGTTTTGTTCTTGCTGCCGCCACGGACACTCTCTCGCTGTCGAAACTTACTACCGTTCCCGTTACGGTAACGAGCGGTTCATTCGATGTTTCGGCCGGGACAACAAAATACTCCAACGGTGCTCAGGTGGTCTTCGGAACAACATACGGCAATCTGATCACATCCGGAGGGAATAAAACCACAAGCGGCACGGTGGCCGTATCGAGCGGAAAGACGTTAACGAATAGCGTCATACTGGATTTCGGTTCAAATGCATTCACGGGAACAGGCGCAACATTTGCCAACTCCGGAACCTTGCAGTCCGCCGGAACTGTCACACTCGGTTCAGGCGCGACCGTGAACGGAACATTCTCCTATAATGCGGGATCCGGTTCTCAATCCGTTGCCGACGCAACATATTCTGGGACTCTTTCACTCTCGGGTGCGGGAACAAAAACTGTCGGCAATGTGAATCTTACTGGAACATATAGTGCAGCCGGCGGTGCGCGCACGTATGACGGAACATTCAGCTATGCTGCATCGGGAGCACAGACGATCATCGGTGATACGTATGACAGTCTCTCGCTCTCCGGGAGCGGAACAAAGACCGTCAGCGGCACAGCAGTCATCGGAACGAATCTTACGGCATCCGTTGCTGTCAGCGTTCCCAACGCCACCACACTGCAACTGGCTGCAAGCGCAACCGCATCCTTCTCGGATAATCTTGCTGTGGATGGTACCTATTCAGGAAATGCAAGCGGTGCAACAACAATATTCAACGGCGGAGCTCAGACGATCTCCGGCGCAGCTTCATCACTCAGCTTTACGAATTTGACATTGAGCGGAACAGCAGCAAAGACCTCGCAGCTGACACTGAATGTTGCCGGAACCCTCACACCGACACGCGGTATCGATATGGGCTCGACTGCCGTCATGAACATCACCAACACGGCAGCCGGTGCAGTCGGTACATTCGGTTCACTTGAAATGGTCAAGGGAACTATGAAACGCGCGGTCGCAACGAACGGAGCAAAATATGCGTTCAACGATTCCGCAACGGGTGTGACCTTTACCGGTGCAACCATCACGGACTTCACAATGAAAGTTGAGCCCGGTGTCAATCCGACAGGATACACAGCGGCAACGCATGTGAACAGAAAAGTGACCACATCATATACCGGCTGGTCTGCAGGAACAGCGGCGATCACCGTCGGTTATCTGAATGCAGAAAAACCTTCGCAGGATGAGAACAAAACCCGCTTCTTCAAAGGAGCCGGCGTAAAACTCGCTACCGGATCTGCAGCGGTCCGTACCGCAGCCGGCACAACAGCATGGGGGGCTATCGCACTTTCCGGCATCACTTCCGGTGTGAGTGCTGCTGCAAATGCTCAGCTTCCGACAGGAACAGAGCTTATCATGAGCAATTCAGGCGCATCGCTTATTTCCATCGCTGCTGCGGACTGGAATACTTCGACCACATGGGATGAAGGATATGTTCCGACGATCAATGACGATGTTGAGATCAACCACAACGTCAGCATCAATGCGAACGGATCTGCATCGACACTGCTCGTGAATGCATCCAAGACGCTGACACTTGCAACGAACGGGACGATCCTTACCGTGAACGGTGCGACAACGAACAACGGCTCGGTCGCCGTCGGCACAGGAACAACGCTGAAAGCAGCGAACTCCGGCACAGGCACATTTACCAACGCCGGTACCGTCACGAACGACGGCACTGTCCAGGTCGGCAATTAGCAGTGACCGGAACAATACTCATAATGTGTCATTTTGAATCCGGTATTTTGTATCGGACGAGAGATTATATCATACTCTAAGATTTTGGAAACATTCATTGTTTACTTTGAGAGAGACAGCAACAACATATCCTGAATGAAGATTCAAGAAACATATTATATCTGTTTTCATACCGTTGTGCTTCGGCATCGGACGGCTGCTCACCGTCCCCACCGAAGAGTTGTTCAATCGCTTCTATTCGTTCCATCTCACTCACCCTTAAGGTGTGACCATGTTGCATAGCATAAAGAAACTCAGCCGATGGCTTGCGCTGGCAGGAGGACTCTCTCTGATCCCTCCCGCTCTGCACGCGCAGGACTTCGTCAACACGGGCCAGTTGAATAACAACGGCACATTCATCGTCAAACGGACCGTTACGGGTTTACCATCCACCGTCGGCGGAACCTTCGAATATTCCGGTGGCGCACAGAACGTGCAGGCCGTGGATTACCGGAATCTGCGTCTCGGCGGTTCTGCGGTGAAGACAACAACGCCTTCCAATTTCAGTGTGAACGGAAAACTGGAAGTGGCTCCCGCTGTTTCTTTATCCATCAACAAAGGTAATGTCATCACATTAGGAGATTCATTATTTGAGAACGGAACTATTTTCGGAAGCATTCAAAAGACTGAACTTCTCCCAGCATCTTCACAGTCGGGGTTCGGCAATATTGGTTCACTCATCAAAACAAGTTCCACTTCGTTAGGATCGACCACAGTCAAGAGGACGAGCGGCGACACGATCACTGCCAAGACCGGTAAACACCCGATCCTGCGCTATTATGATATTTCACCCACGAACAATTCGCGCGTCAATGCAACACTCGTATTTAAATTTGCGGACGGTGAATTGAACGGTCATGAACCTTCTTCTCTGCAGTTGTGGAGATTCAGCACACAGGATTCCACATGGCGAAGACAGGGGGGAACGGTTGATACATCTGCAAGAACGATCAGCAAATCCGGCATTGTCTCGTTCAGCCGATGGACCGCTGCTGATTCATCACATCTGCTCGGCAGACCGGAATATGAGTGGGCGCCGTTTGCCGTTGCTGAACGCTCTGGTAATAATCAGCTTGTAAAAGTGAAAGATACATCTCGAACACTGATTGCATCGCTGGTCGATGCATTCAGTAATCCTTTACGTAATGAAAAGGTCATCTTCTCTCTGGTCTCCGCACCGTTAGCAGCAGTTGGCCAGCGGTTCACTTCGGATACCGTGATGACCGATTCACTCGGTTATGCAAGAACAAAACTGATACTCGGCAGTAAAGCAGGACGATACGTGATCTCCGCAACTTCACCTTCAGTTACGGGCATTCAACTGCAGGCAACCGGAGCGATCGTTTCGGGTGATGCGAATGATGATTTTGCAACGGATGTGGCGGACCTGACATCAATCATTTCCCACATCAACGGAAAAATCGTCCTCACCGGCGACAAACTCGCATATGCCGATATCAATCAAGACGGCCAAGTCAATATCAATGATATCGATTCCGTCCGTTCGAATATTCTTAACGGATTAAGCAACATCGATTCCACAGGGATAGAACCGGTCGCAGAATTGAACAAAGGCGAACGTCCATCGGCCACGGCCGCTCCTCTTGCAGTGATCGATTCACTGACGGCCCGAGTCAATCTGGAGATCACGAAAGTAGGACTCCGCGTCAATATGATCAACAGAAAAAATATCGCGGGGATCCAATTATACCTCCGTTTCAAAAACAATCTCAATACACAGAGAACGGATGTTGTGTATG
>CAIVNT010000279.1 GCA_903907305.1 uncultured Ignavibacteriota bacterium | reverse complement strand
TCGCGGTCGATCTGTTTTAAGCGGTATAATGTTTTGCCGTTTGCGGATTTGTCGGTGAATGAATATGATTTGGGTGCATTGGTTGTTCCATTTCCTTCTACAAATCCAATGCATACCCAGTTATGCTGAGCGACCGAGCCGTTCTTGGGCGAGGGAGTCGAAGTCCTGCTTTTTGGATTCCGCTCATTGCGGGATTCAGAAGGCGGAACGCCATTGTCAATTGCTCTTTCGATTTCAAATCCGTAGTTATTTACTTCCGTTGCCGTCTGCCAAAGAATCTCGACCCCTTCGTTTAGATTGGATACAGTGAATGATGAAAGTTCAATCGGGAGAGCCCCATCAACATTGGAGACGAGACCGGGATATGCCGCGCCATCACCACCCAATATCTGCCAATAGTTGTTTGTTCCATTGACAGTCTCTCCAACGAAATCCCATCCGGCATCGGTATAAGTCGATTGCGTTTTCATCTCCGTAGTGGTTTTTCCCGTGCCGCCGTTACTGGTCGCCTTCCCTGACGTCGTCACATCCCATAGACAGTTGGTGATTGTGGACAAGTATGCATATCCGCTGAAACCTCCGGAGTTGGCGCTGTTGGATGTAACGTGACCAAAACTGTAGCATCTATCAACAATTCCACTCTGACAATATCCGATAAAGCCCCCGGTGTAATGACCGCCGCTGACGGCGCCCGTACTGTAACAGTTGGCAACGGTCTGAGTCGAAGATGAAATGTGACCGATCAATCCTCCTATCTGTGTTGACGACCCTGTGACAGTACATCGGCTATAACAGTATTGAATGACTGTGGAATTCACCTCAGCAGCTAGTCCGCCGACGATATTGTATCCCGACACTGTTCCGGTTGATGAACAATTCTGGATCAGCGGAACCGTGTAACTATCAAGCCTGCCAATCAATGCTGCAATATACCAACCTGTCGATGTGATGCTGACATTGATAAGATGGATGTTCTTTAGTGTGGCGCCTTGTGCTCTACCAAACATCCCTTGATAGTAAACATTTCTATTGATGGTCAGACCTGATATAGAATAGTCACCCCCGTCATACGATCCGTAAAACATCAAATCCTTTGTCCCGATAGGTGTCCATCCGCCATCCCAAGTGCTCGTTGCCGAGGCGTCGATATCAGCAGTCTGAACATAATATCTGTAGCCGCCGGAAACGGTCCCGTAGTTTTGAGAAACCCAGTATAAATTTTCCAGAGTGGCTATTCGGTATGGATTACCGCTAAGTCCGGTACCGACTTCCGGCTGTGTTGCTGTCTGCGCGACAACAATTGTGCCGGCACAAAGAAGTATCATCAGAAGTATTTTTATCTTTTTCATAGGAATCCTTTTATCATAGATCGTTGGAATTGATTGATTCGATGCAACCGTTCTCATACGGTCTTCCACGTTTGATTAAAGAGTGTTCGCACATTCAGTTTGCGAAGCAATTCCGAGTTTTGCTCGACCATGAACCTTGGACTGTTGGCCGAGTATATATACTCTGATATTCCGCTTGCAAAGAACAACTCCTTTAACACATCGATCACATCGAGTGTGGTAAATTTTAGATTTACATCTATTTATGTTTCGGAGTGCACTTCATTATTCATTATACCTTCAACAGAAAAACCCCTCGCGCAAATAGCAATAAAAATCTACCACATATGTATATGCAAAAATTATACCCACCGCATATCGTTAATTCGTTGAAGTAAATGAATACTCACTCAATGATAGTGTCAATTAGCGTTTACGCCTGTCAACTTCGGTAATGAAAATTCAGATAGTGGAATGCCGGTTTGGTAAGCTCGAGATGGACCGATGCCTTTCACCGGCGCACCTTCAACAATGCCGCTGAACGAACTGGCTTTCATCCCGATACGAATTGATTTGAAGTGAGATCGATTTTATTGTTTGGGAAACAATATTAGTCACAACAATTTCCGACATCAGTGAGCTGCGTTGCCGTCACTGTCTAACAAGAATGTGTCACGATGATGGGTAAGAAGATATTTGGGAAATGATTGCGGCAAAATAAAAACCCGCCGAGGTGGCGGGTCAATGATACTATTATAATTTGCAGCGAAGGCACTGAGGCACAAAATTCATTTAGGAGAAAACCCCATCAATGTTAGCGATTACATTCATTTGAACCGTGACAAGGTTTTGCACCGATCATTTCATCAACACCAATTTCCGTATCTGTGTTTCGTTGTCCGATGTAAGTCTGGCTAAATATATTCCGCTCGATAACTTCGTCCCATTGAACCGTGCGGTATACGTTCCCGCATTCTTTACTTCGTTCACCAGTGTTGCCACTTCTCTGCCGAGCGCATCGTAGATCTTCAATGAGACATGTCCGTTCATTGGTAGTTGATAATTGATCGTTGTCGAAGGATTGAACGGATTGGGATAATTCTGTTCGAGCAGCATTTCCGATGGAACGATGCCGCGAACTGCGGCGACAGACAACGGTTTTTGTACAAAATAGTCAACGGCATATTTAACGACGTCATTCAATGCCGTATCATTCCCCGCCGTTTCGAGCGCGAATGAAAGGTAGATCATTTTTCCCGGTGATGTTGAACTACCAAACAGGCCGACATACTGAACTCCCGCCGTTTTATTATTATCATATCTGAGCGAGACGGTACTGCCGTTCAGCGAATCGATCTCGTCCGGATAATCCTCCACATAAAGTTGTCCGATCCTGAACAGACTGCCGGAATAGAAACCGTTCGCTGCTTTCACCACGGAAGCACCGGCATTGTCTGCCTTGAATGCCGCTTTAAGGTATGACGAAAAGAATTCCTTGTCCAATGTAGAGCCGTTCTGTGAAAGATCATACCCTATCTCGCTTCCCGTAACGAACAACGCTTTACCGCGCTCAAGATATTTCCGCAGTACCGTCTGCTCCCGGGCGGAGAATGTTTCATCGACGGTTCCTTCATCCCCCACATACCAAATGATACCGTCATAAGCGAACAGCGCTGATGTATCGATAAGTGCGGCGCTGTTCTTACTGCTTGAAAATGTTGCGCCGGCTTTTTCCACAGCAGCGCCATAACGGACGGAGAATGTTTGCGAAACATTTTCCCAGCTTGCCGTCAGCCGCTCAAATCCATCAACGATCAGAAAATGGGTAGAACCCCGCGTCTGCGAAGCACCCATCGCATTCGACCAATCGCTTTCCGTTCGAGCCGCATCATTCTTCACACTGCTGATCCGGAAATATTCCGCATGTGCAGATATCGGAATCTGCACCGAACGGATCAACCCAAGAATAGACTCATTTTTATACAACGTCCAGAGCGAACCGTCCAATGATCTGTAGAGTCTGTAGCCGAAGACGCCGGCGGTATCACAGCTCCACGAAAGTGCGGCGGTTTTTCCCGGCATCGTTACAACGGAATTCAGCACCGGCCGCGCGAAGGAACTGTTCGTTTCCATCCCGTTATACGACCGTGGTGTATAGACACCCTGCAGATCGGAGGGTGCGAACGTCCAATAACTGACATCCCAATTGCGTCCTGCCGATTCTACAACGCGGAAACCGCCATTCGCGGACCGTTCAATGAACAACCGAACGTGCCCCACTTTATGGATCGCATCGCCCGGTTTAAGACTATCCCAACTGGCATATTCAGTGGTGATCGACGGCATCGAACTCGTGGAAGAATGATAGGTCATCTGCCAGCACCGGCTGACAAATCCCGAACAATCCACTCCCACCGAATAAGAAGAAACACCGGCAGTATTGATGTCACCGGCATATTTTCCGGTCATCATCCCGTTATCAAACTGCGCAAGTGTTGAGAATCCGCCCCACATATAAGGAATCCGCGCGTTCATACCGCTGACCAGCCACGGCGGAGTCCTGACAATATCGCCGTCCGGTCCGGTCACATTTACTGATGAAAGATTCGCCGTACCGCAGGAATACCGATGCATTGCGTACGATTCCGCGATACGGAGCGCCTGTGTTCTGCTGGCTGCCGCAACAGGATGTTCCGGCAACGGATCCCCTGTCGCTTCGTTTACCGGCAGACGTTCGTTCCCCTGCAGTGAATAGGAATACTCCACCGGATATGTTATCGGTGCAGGATGCGGCGAAGCGAGCGACGGCCATTGAAGGATCCGTATCCCTTCCGCCGTGGTCAACATATGATAAAGGTTTCCTTCAGCATCGATACGAAAATCTTTCTCCGTCGACAGATATTTAATGTCGGGTATTTCCAGAACGGACTGTTGTACCCCCTCTGCGTTCAGGACGAGCACTTCCCGCTGAACACGCAGCGGGATCTCCGACCGATACCGTTCTGTCAACAGGAACACATTACCCGATGCATCAATACCGATAAGTTCTGCATATGCAAGATCGCCCAAAAACTGAATCCGGAATTCTTTGCGCGGTGATGATGATGTCAAGATCAGTTCGTCCCTGCCCGACACCCGAATGTTCCACTGAATTTCTGCACCGTCCGAATATGATCCATCACGGAAGTCCGTCAATTGCCGGCGGACACTGTTGAATGATTCGATCGATCGTTCATTCTCTCCAACCCTTTCGGACCGCCGCTGCAGTTTCGTTTTGTTCACGATCTCAAAGAGAATCCTTTGATCGGAGGTCACAAGCGAGAGTATACCATCGTCAATAATGAATGCTGCAACAGCATAGATGCCTGAGTTTTCCGTTCGGATCGGGAATGGAAGGGATGTGTATGAAAGGTCAGCAACAACAACAGGAGGAGTTTGCGCGGCCAGGAGTGTGACAAGAACAGCGATGACGATCAATATTTTCATGAATCATCCTTTACGTAATAATGCAACATAGTATGCATTGTCCGATACAGCAAGGGATGTTTATCATGACACATCTGCAGCCCGCGACCGAGATTCAATTCAATCAATAAATATCCGACGAATGTCTATACCGACCGTACTGAATTTCTCAAAAAAAGAACGGAAAGGGATATGAGATATGATGCGGATCCGTAAAGAATAATGGCGGACAATTGTTCAGAGAAGAGCAGCAACAGTCCGCAATAGAACATTACCGGAATGATCATCCCTTCGGCGATCATCGGGAAGAGAGCCCGGTCTGATTCTTTTTTTCCGTTCAGGATACCGCTTTCTCCGGTGAACCATAGAACGGCAAAGTACGCCGAGGCGGCCGAAACAAGATCGAGAGGAACGCAAAAGAAGGAAGTCAAGATGAGGAAAGAACAATCTGTTTGAGCCAGCAATATCGGAGCGGAAAAAACTCCTCCGAAGAGGATCCAGTCGGTGACGGCATTTGAAGAAAATCTCATATGTTCCTCAAAGAAAAGTG
>CAIVNT010000278.1 GCA_903907305.1 uncultured Ignavibacteriota bacterium | reverse complement strand
ATGAACAACCTTGTCTGAACCTTCAAAATATGCTTCCACACTGCCGGCTGCGGCGTTAAATTTCAGCATTCCTTTTGAACCCCATATTATAAATAACCAGTATGTCGGCAGTCCGTATGAAAAAGAATCGGGTGACGCATACGATATGTCGGCTATAACTCCGGCACCGTTATTAAGCTCGATCATAAACTGAGCGCTGTCTTTGAAATCAGATTTTTCTTTTGCGAAAGCATGCGGCGTGTCGTTAAGATCCTCTTAGGATCGGAACCCGTATGATGGAACTCAAAGAGAAATGTCCGCTGACGCGGTTGTCCCGCGAACACACCGTCGGATGGTTTCACCGTAAGAATAAGTGTTTGTCTGTTTGTTGGTCCCGTTGACCGGACGGTGAATATTGTCGTCATAAATTTTCCGGTTCTGTAATCCAAGGTTTTTCCGTCATCCTCGTACATCACAAAGGAATATTCCGCACCGGCAGCAGTATCCGGATAGATATGCACCGTCAGTGTATCCAATGCCCGTTCATCCGAATACTGCATCAGAGGAGCCATTGGAACAATACTTCCTGCTTTTACAAAGAGCGGCAGTTTGTCAAGGGATGTCTCAACGGTCACTCGTCTTCCGCCGACAAGTACAGAATCACTCCAGTAATCCGTCCAGAGTCCCTTGGGCAGAACGATCTCTTTTTTCTTTTGCCCCGATGTTACCACCGGTGACACGAGGAACGCATCTCCCCACATATACGATGAACTTTCATTCTTCAACTCTTCATTCTGCGGTTCTGACCAGAACAACGGTCGTGCAAACGGCAGTCCTGTTGAATAGTTCTGATACGCGAGTGAATAATTATACGGCAGCAATTGATACCGCAGATTCAGATATGTTCTGTTGATCGTTTCCGCTTCACTGCCGAACATCCACGGTTCCGTTGCCGAACCTTTCACCACTTCACCTGCTCCATGCGCGCGCGTGATTGGACAAAAAACTCCATACTGCATCCACCGCACATACAGTTCCGGTGACGTTGGATTTCTTGCATATCCTCCGATGTCAGAATTATGGTATGCAATTCCGGACATTCCCATATTTAGCAGCATCGGAAGCTGGACAGCAAGTCCGCCGAAACTTCGTGCAACATCGCCGGACCATGGTAATACGCCGTATCTCTGAATTCCGGCAAATCCGGACCTGGTGAGATTTACCACTCGTTCATTCGGACGCATCGCGGTAAATCCTTCGTAGATCGTCTTTGCCCACAGCAGATTGAAGATATTGTGGATCTTCACCGTGCTGCCGAGAAAATGTGTCATGGACTCAGGATGTTTTTCCGGTTCCCCAAGATCGGTCCAAATACCGGCGACATGAGCACCGAATGCTGCCGGATGTTTCTTCCACCACCATTGCTGTGCGGCAGGATTCGTCAGATCGAGCAGTGTGGAATTACAGCCGCCGCAGGACCACCACTTTTCAAGAAATTGAGTTCTCCCATTTGAATCCTTCGCAAGAAATCCGAAACTATCGGCCTCTTTGAAATTCACTGAAGGTTGAATGATATACGGTTCAGTGATCAGGATCGTTTTGATCCCGTCCGCAAGAAAATCACTGATCATCGTTTCATGATCCGGCCAGGCAGATTCATCCCACGTTATATCTCCCATATGTTTGAACCAGGCAAGATCAAGCACAACAGCATCACAGGGAAACTTTCTCTTTCTCATTTCACTTACGATTGAACGGGTCTCATTTCCATTCTCATATCGATTCTTTGACTGGATAAAACCAAATGCCCACCTGGGAGGCAGAGGCTGACGTCCGGTCAACCACGTATAGCGTTGTAATTGTTCGGGGATCGATTGCGCTGCGATTATATACCAGGATAATTCTCCTCCTTCAGCAGTATATGAGAATAGCGATGTGTCACTCTTTCCAAAATCAAAGATCCCGCGATATGTATTATCGATGTATACTGAATAACCGTTCGGATTGACAACAAACGGAACATTAAGATTCATCGTCTCCAGTGGATCAGAATAACCGCCGACCTGAGTATTATAGCTGACGAATCGCTGGTCTCGTTTATCAAGCTGTGTTCCCCGTTCACCCGTGCCATAGAAATGATCGTTGTGTTGCATAACAAACTGCAGACGGCGCGATCGATCCGTAGTCGGAGAATTTTTTCTCAGAGATTGTTCCAGCAGTTTCTTCCCATCATCAGAATAAAAGATCAATCGCATTGGATATTTTTCACACACAATGCGCATACGATCGGTCTTCAGGACAAGGTTTGAATCGGTCTCAAACAATGTTACCGCCGTCACTGCGGATGGTGTTTGAATGACCACAAATGAAGAATCGAGCACATATCTCGGTCCAGGAATCTGATCAATTCGGACGATATCTGAGGAATAGAATGTTACTTTCACCGAGCCTGAATCAACATTTAGAATAGCCGTATTCCCTTCCAATGAATGTCTGGTAAGATTCCCGATCTGTCCGTTAAGATGGTTTGTCAGCACTACGCACGCGCATATTATATGCCAGACAGCGATCGTTCTGTTCCTTGGTATTCTCATTGACATTTCTTTATCAGTGCTACGGTGATAGAATCCGTCACAGAATGCTGTTGTAGGAAAACAGAGAGGATTTTTCTTTTCTTGTCCCAGCACATTCCTTCTTTTGATCTTTTTGGAACAATTCCAGAACGAAGGGCGTTCAGTATTTTCCCATTCGCCACAACACAAACGCTTTGTTCAATTCCATGAAATTCGATCGTAAAGTTTCTTTGTCGTGCCGCAGCAGTATACGTTCCCGATGAAGCAGATATTCGTAGTGTTGAATTGTTCTGCAAAAAAGAAAAATCGGTGATTCGTTTTTCACCCTTTGAACGATATCGTTCCGTGATCCCGTCATCTTCAACGAGCCGGAATTTTGCATCGTTTCCTGTATAGACATGTACCGTAAGACACTCAGTGGAAAGGAATGCCGTACTTAATGCAAAATTCCCCATCGGAATGATGGAGCCGGATTTCACAAAGAGAGGCAATACGCCGATCGGAGCGCGATAGGATAATTCCTTATTACCGTTGATGATATTCTCATTCCAAAAATCAAACCACTTTCCTTCCGGTAGCCAGACGTTCACATTGTCACTATCCGAACAATTGGGAGCAACCAGCATCGACTCACCCCACATATATTGCAGATCGTGTGTCCATGCTTTTTCATTATTCTGATGATCGATCACCATTGCTCGCGCGATCGCGAGTCCGCTCGCTGAAGCAACATGAGCGTTGGAATAGAGATACGGCATTAAACGATACCGAAGTTCTGAATAGATATGAGCATCTCGTTGAATCGCTTCAGGACGATCGAGCGGCCAGCGGGAACGGCCGATTCCGTGCGGTTTCCAGAACGGTGTGAAACTTCCGAAGGCCATTGACCATTGCCGGTACATCGTATCATCGGGACCGTGATTCTCTTCCCAATTATTATAACCCCCTGCATCATGTCCCCAAAAAGGAAATCCTGAAAGACCTGCCAATTGTAGACTCCTGACCTGAGTCTTCATATCAGCATAACTTGGCTTGATATCTCCGCTCCATAGTGTAGCATAACGTTGTCCTCCTGCTGTCATTCCGCGAACCCAGACGAACGGGCGCTTCGCATCCTCGAATTTTTTATCCCACCCCTGCTGCACAAGAGATTTTGCTATTAGGAAGAACCAATAATTCCTCATTTCGCGCCACGTTCTGCCGTTGCCGAGCACCATATCAGGTGAAGCTTTACCCATCTCATCAAATTCATCGATCCACAATGCATCTCCCGGATAGCACAGTCTAGGGTCAAGTGATTTTGTCCAGAAAAGTTTCCAGAACCAATCACGCACTTCCTGCCTCGTAAAATCCGGTGCACTGTCATTGAAATCAATACTGTCCGACTTCGGAATATTGAATGAAGGATCCCATCCTTCACTATGCGATGCAATACAACGGTTGAAATCAAGAGTGAGGATCAGTCCGTTCGATCGTACCCACTCCGCATACTCTTTGGGATCGGGATAGCGCGTGGTATCCCAATCAAAGTAGGACTGACACCGTTGTCCTCCGCCTGCACGCCACCGGTTATCATTCACAATATGATCAAGAGGGAATCCGGCAAGACGATGAGAAGTAATCTTCTTTTTCCACCATTGCTCGTCCGATGGATCTGAGGAAGTATGATCATTCCCTTTGTCCGACAGCGCAAGTCCAAAAGCGGACCTCGGGAGCTGTCGTGCCCTTCCGGTCAGTTGTGTATAGCGGTCAAGAATATTCCGGAATTCAGGACCGATGATAACAAAATAATCCATCTGTCCTTCACCGGTAATGGACATCTGATAATTCCCATCTGAGTTAAAATTGAATCTGTTCGGAAATGTGCTGTTCAGGAATATTCCGTATCCCTTGTTCGAAAGGAAGAACGGCACTAAAAGAGGTGCCTGCTGGCCGTGCTGAGTTCCGTAGTTTCGACAGATCAGTTTACCTTTCAGATCGATTGATTCTTCCCTTCCGTAAAATCCGTGCCCCAATCCCGTAAAGTGTTCCTTCGGATCACTCAACAGTGAAACAGAGATCGTATCGCCATCCCATTCAATTCCATTTTTATCTCCGAAAAGCATTTCACCTGCTTCACTTTCAACGACCGATATTCGAAGAGGATTTTTGTGAATTTCAACGGTAAGACCCTCCTCCCGTCCGGTGGAGAGGAACAGCATTTTTTCATTTTCCTGTTTCTTCATATCGCCCGACCAGGAATGTGATTCGACCATTTCATACCGGTCATCTGCGAAAAATTCTTCATTCGGTCTGACCGCTTGAATGCGGACAATATGATCACCATACGGAGTTATCCGTAGTCGTTGGCCCGTTACGCTTGAAATAACGATGCTTCTTCCCAATACTGTTGAAGAAGAATACTTATCAAACGATTCCTTGGGAAACAGTGTCGCGGTAACAATGAAGAGTGTGATGAGAAGAGAGAATGTTCTGTTAATACTGATCCGTGGCGGCTGCGGCATAATGTATTGCAATCAATAAAAAAAGTCGAGAGAGAATAAGTTCATTTACCGAAAGTGTTATACTCCAGAATATGCCAAAAACCCTCCGTCGACCGGAAGGACTGCTCCCGTCACAAAACGGGATAGATCCGAAAGAAGGAACAAAGCTGCCCCCTGCAATTCTTCAGTCTTACCGAAACGACCCATCGGTGTATTTGTGATGATCTTTTCAGCACGAGAAGAGAATGCTCCGTTCTTTTCATCGATCAGCAGGAATCGGTTCTGCTGCGTCAGAAAAAATCCTGGTGCTATCGCATTCACGCGGACATTGACATGAGCAAAGTGGACCGCCAGCCATTGGGTAACGCTGTTGATGGATGATTTGGACGCTGAGTATGCGGGAACTTTCGAGAGTGGGGCGAATGATGCAACGGAGGAGATATTCAGGATCACACCTTTTTTCTTTGCAGCCATCGTTTCACCGAATACCATTATGGGAAGTATGGTACCAAATAGATTAAGATCGAAGACCTCTCTCATGGCATCAACATCAAGATCAAAAAACGAATTTTCTTTATCTGCAGGGAAACTTCCCGAAACGAAGTTCGCTGAAGAAGTAGCCGCTTTCGTATTGCCGCCGGCGCAATTGACCAAGAGATCAACACCGCCAAAATTCTTTTCCACTTCACTCTTTGCATTGATCACTGAAGATCTATCCACAACATCGCAAGGAACTGCAATGACGTTTGAATGATAGCGTGTATCGAGTCCTGCGATCGTTTTTGCAGCGGTCTCACTGTTTCGGCTGAGCATGGCAACGTTGGCACCGACAGCAAGAAGAGCTTCGGAAATGGCGAGACCGATACCGGCGCTACCGCCGGTAACAACGGCAGTTGTATTCTTTAGATCGCTGAAATCAAACTGCGTCATCGCAGATCCTTTGTTGGTCGTCACGTATTCTACAAATTACAGTTGTATGTTTTTCCACACCGTTCATTTCAGCTAATATAGCTTTTTTGCCTCTCTGCAGCAATCAGTCACCACGTTACTATTGCTTCAATTACTTCACTGTTTCGTCTGCTCAACAGTGAACTTCATTGCTTTCAATCGAAGCGAATTACTGATTACACTTACGGAACTGATCGCCATTGCTCCTGCTGCGAATGTTGGATTCAGCAAACCAAAGGCTGCAAGGGGAATTCCGATCACATTATAGATGAATGCCCAAAAAAGATTCTGTTTGATGGTGCGGATCGTTCTGCGCGAGAGAATGATCGCACGTACAACCGCCGTCAAATCATGATGCATCAAAGCGACATCGGCAGTTTCCATCGCCACATCCGTTCCGGATGCCATGGCGAGACTCACATCCGCCTGTGCCAATGCGGGTGCATCATTGATACCGTCTCCCACCATTGCAACGATCTGATGTTTGGTTTGAAGCTGCTTGATATATTCCCCTTTATCATTCGGGAGCATATTGGCAGCGACAGTTGTTATCCCAACATCCTCCGCAATTGCGCCTGCAGTTGCGGCATTATCCCCTGTTAAAAGAACAACATCAATATTCATTTTCTTCAATTGTAATATCGCTTCCCTGGAAGAGGGACGCACAGTATCTGCAATTGCAATGACACCGGCAAGTTTTCGCTGAACGCCAACATACACAACAGTTTTACCCTCTCTCTGCAGCCGGGCAGCAGCTCCTTCGGCGGGAATGATATTGATCAGAGATTCGCGCATGAACGATTCTTTACCGATCACGACCGATCTGTTGTTCACTTTTCCGGTAATGCCGAATCCGGGACTTGCCAGAAACGAATCGACCGGTTGCAGTTCGATATTCATTTTCTTCGCTTCCTGCACGATCGCTTTTGAAAGCGGGTGTTCGGATTTATATTCAACGGATGCAGCAAGCATCATCAATTCATTCTCTTCAAACCCGGTATAAGCGATACGATCCGTTACCGAAGGCTTTCCTTGCGTAATTGTTCCAGTCTTATCGAAGACAACCGCGGTGATAGAACCGGCCCGTTCCAGACTTTCTGCATTTTTTATTAAGATACCTGTCGAAGCACCTCGCCCCGTTCCGACCATAATCGCCGTAGGCGTGGCAAGACCAAGAGCACAAGGACATGCAATAAGGAGAACCGCTATCGCATGGATCATTGATGTTGTTAAATCCAATCCTCCCGCCAGGAGTGAGCCCGCGAATGTAAGCAGGGCGATTACTATTACAGACGGAACAAACACCGCTGCGATCTTATCTGCAAAGGATTGGATCGGAGCTTTCGATCCCTGCGCTTCCTCCACCAATCGGACGATCTGCGACAACATCGTATCACTGCCGACAGCAGTTGCACGGAATTCGATATTTCCATTTGCATTGATCGTCCCGCCGATCACATTGTCGCCGACATTTTTTTGCACCGGAATACTTTCGCCGGTCATCATTGATTCATCGACGGAGCTCTCTCCCGTTTCGATGATGCCGTCTACGGGTATCTTTTCTCCGGGACGCACCATGATCCTGTCATTTTTTTGGACATCTGAGATCGAAATATCCAGGTATGAGTCTTTCCGAAATACATGGGCGGTCTTCGGTTGAATGGACATCAATGCCTTCATTGATTCCGATGCTCGTTTTTTCGCGCGTGCTTCCAGCACTTTACCCAGAAGGATCAATGTGATGATCGCTGCAGAGGTATCAAAATAAACATCCATCGTATCAATGGATTCAGGAAGCCATTCAGGGAAGAGAACAACCACCGAACTGTACAGATATGCAACGCCGGTACCGACGGCAACGAGCGTGTTCATATCCGCTCCGAAATGACGAGCAAGTTTCCAGGCAACAGTAAAGAACCGTTTTCCTGAGACGACCATGACAATGGTTGTACCGAGAAAAAGGATCTTGTTCACCTGAT
>CAIVNT010000277.1 GCA_903907305.1 uncultured Ignavibacteriota bacterium | reverse complement strand
GTCACGTTCATCTTTCAGGATGATTCCCTTTTCAAAAAGCAAACGACACTGCTCACTTCTGTGTTCGGTGAGACTGCAGGTTCTGCGTTCGCCGCAAAGGATTTCGCAGGAAAAGAGGGTGAATCGCTCTTTCTCTATACTCAGAAAAAGAAAACATCACGATTATTTGTGATCGGACTGGGCGAATCAAAAAAACTGACCGTTGAAAAATTGCGCAGAGCGACAGCAACTGCTGCTAAAAAAGCGAAAGCATTGAAAGTAACATCGGCATCGATGAGCATACCCGATGTTGAAACGATCCTTCCCGAATCCATCGAAGAGATTGCCCAAGCCATGGCCGAAGCATCCCTTCTCTCTCTCTATAAATATGATAAATATATTTCTACAGCGAAGAACGGCAAATCGCTCAATGAGATCCGGTTCATCACTGCAACTTCATTTACAGCGGACATTCAATCGGGATTATCGACCGGACAGATCATCGCAGAGGCGACGATCCATGCGCGCGATCTCTGCAATGCTCCCGGAAGCGAGATCTATCCTGAAACATTGGCCGCAGACGCAAAATTGTTTGGGAAAAAATTTGGATTCACCGTCTCAATATTTGACAAGAAGAAGATCCAGCAGTTGAAGATGGGGGGCGTGATCGGCGTGAGCAAAGGGAGCGAAAAAGATCCGCGCTTCATCACTTTGGAGTATGGTAAGTCCTACAGTAAACGCGGTACAGTTATTCTCGTCGGCAAAGGGGTCACATTCGATTCGGGCGGAATATCCATTAAACCATCAGCAGGAATGGCGGAGATGAAAATGGATATGGGCGGAGCTGCGGCAGTCGTGGGGACATTCCACGCACTCAGCCGTCTGAAATTGAAGAAACATGTGATCGGTTTAATTCCCTCCGTAGAGAATATGCCGAGCGGTTCCGCAGTGAAGCCGGGTGATATCATTCGGCACTTCAATGGAAAAACTTCGGAAGTGGATAATACGGATGCTGAAGGACGTTTGATTCTTGCTGATGCACTTTCATATGCATCCAAATTCAATCCGGACGTAGTGATCGATCTTGCAACACTCACCGGTGCATGCGTTGTGGCGCTTGGTCATTACGCAAGCGGCATGATGGGGAACGACCAGGATACAATGGATGCTCTGACTAATGCCGGAAATACTTCATATGACCGGGTGTGGCAGCTTCCGATGTATGATGAATACGAAAAACTGATCAAGAGTGATGTAGCAGATGTGAAGAATGTCGGCGGACGATGGGCCGGTGCGATCACTGCCGGATGGTTCCTGAAAAAATTCATCGGAGACTACAAATGGGTCCATTTGGACATAGCCGGAACAGCGATCCAGGAAGAGAATCAGGATTATATTCCGCGAGGAGGTTCGGGTGCAGGTGTACGGTTACTCGTTGAGTATTTACGATCGAGCGAATAACATCTCGCAAAGACGCAAAGGCGCAAAGAGAGTTTACATTTGGTAATTGATGTAACACTCTGTAAGTCCCCCC
>CAIVNT010000276.1 GCA_903907305.1 uncultured Ignavibacteriota bacterium | reverse complement strand
GACAGACTCGGTTCGTCCGCATCATTCGGATACGAATTTGTTTCGCGGGTAAGGAACACCGTTGCGCCTCGTTTTTGGAGCATCGGTCTCAATAATAGTGCTTTTTGAAAATTACCTTCGGATTCCCAGAAGGTCACTCCGGGACTGATGATGATCTCGCGGTCGTTCGATGGATTATTTCCACCATGACCGGGATCGATGCAGATGGAAATACCGTTCAGATTACTCAATTGTGAATAAGAAAGAACCACAGCGACAAGAAGAAGAGTAATGATTCTCATGCTATTTACCCTCCGTAAAGGTGATCTTCATAACGTCCCCTGCAGACGTGGTGGTGACGATCTCTCTGCTTGATGGATGAACAGAAGGAAAGAGTTCGATCACGTTCACTGAATTTGTTAGATTGATCTTTTTAGTGCCATCAACAGAAACTGCAATGATATCCGAACTGATGATACTATGACCATCGTCAGTGTCATTCATTCCGATAATCCATTTACCATCCGATGACCATTGAGGCGAATTACATCTGCCAAGCCTGACAAGATTCTTTCCATCCAGATCGCAGACGAATGTACCGTGACTCATTTCAACTCCCGTCAGTTTTTTCTTATCAGGAGAGAGAGACGGCCAGATATATTGTCCCCCCGTAAACGGATCGACGACAACAGCTTTACCGTTCTTCAATATCATGATTCCGATTTCCGCAGTCCCCATCACTGCCGGTGCTGATGATTTACGCTGTGTGTCCGAGGAAATGGATCGTTGCGTTGCTGCAAAATTACTTCCGCTAAAGAACGGAATATCCACAGAGTTTCCCTGGTCCAGCACGCGCTCATGAAGCGTCAACAGATTGATAACAACAGCTTCTTGAATACGGAATTCTTTTGCATTCTGTTCTTTCACCGTCCTTCTATAACCGAGCGAGGAACCATCGGACGAGACAGTGAATCCAAAGCCGGATTGTTTATCGGCTGTGATCTGTCGGAGAGTTCTCTTTGTCAGCGAATATTCCCAGATCCCATTGAGTTCAACATTGGTCAGAAAGATAGATTGACCATTCGAAGAGAAGAGTGCATTACTCCAATGTTCATTTGGGGGAACAGGGATCTGTTCAACAGAAGTGACCGTTATTTGAGCATACAGTATTCCGGAAAACAGAAATAGAGCATATCGTAATCGTTTCATCAAAAATCCTCAGGGTTGAAAATGTAAATATTTAATTCATTGCATCGTACAAACACCGCACTCACTATCTGGTCAGAATCATCTTTCTTGTTTCTTCAAACGAGCCGATCTTCATTGAATAGAAATACAATCCGCTGGAAAACCGTGAGCCGTCGAACGAAACATGATAATTCCCCGCTGGAGAGACATCATTCACCAATGTTGAGACCAATCGACCGAGAAGATCGTAGATCTTTAACGTAACCAGACCGGTCTGTGCAATTGAAAATGATATTTCAGTAGAAGGATTGAACGGATTCGGATAGTTCTGCAGCAATGAAAATGAAGACGGGACCGAACCATCCTTCGAACGAATTCCACTGACCACCGCATCGGTTTGCACTTCGTCAAAATAGAGTTTGCTCTCGTCCTTATAACCATTTGCCTGTTTCAGTATGAGTGATGACAGTGCTCGGTTCGAACCGTTCAGCAAAGCAACCGGGAAACGGACGAACTTCCAGCCTCGCCAAAATATATTCCCGGCATTCAACGATTGATCGTTAGGAGTGAAATGAAATTCAAGCACATTATTACTTGCGTCTCCCCACACCCACATTCCGACGGTTGAAGAAAGATCGATCACTGAGGAGGAGCTATTCTTCACTTCAATCACACCATTTGACACTGAAGAGAATTTATACGCTACTTTCCCGGCTCCGGTACCGCCGCGGTATTTCTCGCTGACAATTGACCATGAAGTAATCGCTGTATCAATAAGAATTGTCTTCGCTGATTGTTCAGGCTGCATCCATCCATTCGTATTTGCATCAAGATTATCGATCACCGTTCCGGCAGTAAATGTCTCCGGTGAGGTCGTGAACTGAACGATCAAGTCAGGCTTCGTAATATTATTGTAAGTGTCTTTCATTCCGGCAATCAGTTTTACCGTGTATACCTTATTTGGCTTAAGATTCGCAGGAGAGAATGAG
>CAIVNT010000275.1 GCA_903907305.1 uncultured Ignavibacteriota bacterium | reverse complement strand
TAAGTTGATTGAGCTCACGTACCTGTCCCTGTTCAATTTTGAACACTTTCCAGACATTTCCCTCTTTCTTTCGCGGAACTTGTATCACTTTCAACAGTTTTCCGTCGCCATACACTTTCACCGTCGCTTTGGAATCGGAAAGTCCTTTCGAATTCTTATTGCTTTGGTTCGTATAATCCCACACGGAATATTCATACGAAGATTGTGTCGCAACAGAATTGACAGTGATCGTTTCGGGACCATATCCCTGCATTGCATCAATATCGAGCATTCCGCTGCCGTCGGCCAACACTCGCATATTGCGGAACGAGATGTGATATCCGTTTGCACCGGTTTTCACAAAATGTGCATCAAGATCGCGCGGTTCTTTATCCCAATCCACTACAATACGGACGAACTTGATATCCATCATCGGCGAGATCGATACGCGGTTAAAGAAGAGGGTCCCGGCCATGATCTCGATTGGGAATTCAGTCTGGATGTAATGGTCAGCACGGAAAACAACTTGAATTATTCCGTCTTCCGCAGGAGGTGCAAAAACCACTTTCCCTTCATCATCCGTCACAAATTCTCCCACACTTTCAATCGTTACTTCACCCCCTTGGATCGGCGTTCCCTTCACGGCATTATAAAATCTGAGTGTGAGATTCCCCGATTCAAGTTCTTCGAACACATCCGCGGATTTTGTAGTCACCTGGGCAAATGCGGCCGAACTGAGCAGAAGAATGGAAAGAATGATTTTTTTCATTGTGTATCCGCCTGTTTTTGTCTGAGAATAATTGTTGAATATCGGAACGGTGAATTTTCGTTCAGAAGCTTCATTGCTTTGAAGGAGAACCGAACACCGATCAATAGCGAGACCAATGCACCCAATGCAAGCAATTCGATACTGTTGATGGACAAAAAGAAATCATACAGTCCGTGAAAGAACGTCGCGGTACCAATACCCATCAACAGAAGCGGAGCGTGGTGGTTCCTGAACTTCGCCAATCCGACAAAATATCCCATCATCACTCCAAACGTTGCGTGAGCAGGAACGGCGGTAAAGATCCTTATCACCGCAACATGCATCCCGCCGTCCATCACGTACATGATATTCTCCGACGTCGCGAATCCCATCGAGACCATCACAGCATACGTAATGCCGTCGAACGGCTCATTGAAATCCGCCTTTGGATATGCAACTGCATACAGACAGAGATATTTACTCAATTCCTCTGTCAGTCCGACAAAGATGAATGTGTTGATGATGGTCGAAAAATAATTCGTATTGTTCGTTGGAAATAACTCCATGAACATCGATTCGACCATTGCCGCTATGATCACAACAAAAAAACCGGCAAAGAAGGTCTTCAAAAGAAGTGACAGCGGTTCTTTCTCATATTTGTCCCGGAAATAGACATAGAGCGCGATAGCAACGCCGGGTGCAACAGCAAGTCCCAGTAATGTCAGTTCCATTATTTCTTGATCTGTTCTAAAATTTTCGGGATCACTTTTTTCTGAAGATCGGCGGCTATCTCGTCATATGCTTTCATCCCCGCCTTATCGAAATTGATGGATACCCCTTTTACATTATTGAGAGACGTCTTATACACTTCCTCGCCCGAGTTCAGGTCCGTCACGGAGATATTCGCATCGACATAGACCGAATACATTCCGCTGTATTCCCCCCCGTCACGTCCATTCGCTTTGATCGAAATAAGGATGTTCGCTTTCGAAGGATCATCAACAAATGAAAATCCTTGGGACGATAATGTATTCTTCAGCATCGGTTCGATCCTGGGAAGTTTCAGCGGTTTTCCAAGGAGTGATTCTTCCGTTTCGAAGGCGATCGAAAGAGAGACAACGTTCATTGTAAAGTGGACCATCGGAAGATTAAAACTCTTCACTAAGGCTGCAATCACCGGCGAGATACCGTCACCGAGCATTGCAGCAGGATCAGCTTCTGCTTTCACCAATTGTAATTTGTCCGTTGCCGCCACTTTCGCGATCTGCGTGGAGGCTATCCCATTTTTGTCCGATCGGGCAGAGGAAACGATATCCCCTGATCCGCGGATGAATGAATAACGGACGGGAAAATTCTGTAGGGGCGCAGACGAAACAGCATTGGTGACGATCACTTCAAGAGGCACGCGGAGCGGTTTCCCTACCTGCGCATCAACTTTCGGATTCTTCGCTTTTAACTCGACGGTGTTGAGCACGGAATGGAGTGAAGTGAATATTTCGTTCACCAAAAAGATCTTCGCAGTTCCGTATTGCACTTCCATCGTCTCACCCAGGAACTTCTCTGCGGCGGCGAGTGCCTGCATATATCCCTGCAGTGCTTCGCCGGCGTTATTTGCTTTTTCAGAATTTTTCGCTTTCCCGTAAAAATCCAACGCAAGTGCTGTCGCCTTCTTCAGTTTCTCTCCCTGCAGCCGTTTGTATTCTGCGATGGAGAGACGATGGTACACCCAATACTGATCGCCGCCGTCCCACGTATCCACCGCTTCCACTCCCTCAAGATCTGCTTTTGTGGATGTCTGCACTGCGGATTGATATTCTTCGTTGAAGTTCTCTAACTTTTCAGAGATCGAGCTTTTTTGCGAAGCGTTGATTGAAACGACGATCTGCTGTGCAATGTCATTCAAGGCGGCATCTTTTGCCCGCTGCAGATACTCGCTCGTTGCTCCGCTTTTGGGAACAACTCCCACACCATGATAATAACCGGGAGAATTTGGGCGTTTCTCAACCCATTCGGGTTTCTTCCCCTGAGCGGAAAGGATAGTAAACAGTGAACAGAAGATCAAAAATATTTTCATAGGAATGCCGGACCAAGGAAAAAAAGGATTCAACCGCTGATAAGATAAGTTGAACGCTTTGCATTATCAATTGCTATTTCGAATGCTTAACTGATGTTACGCAGAAAGATGTTCTTACCATAAAATGGTTCGACGCGGCGCAGAAACATCAGTCATTATGAGCAAATCCTTCGTTGTATGAAGGATGCGTCTCCCAAATGGACCCCTTCGGGGGAAGGATGATTTAAATATCTTAACCTGCGCCTTGCTCACCATGACTGATTTTCTTGTTATGCGTAACATCAGCGTTTAATTCGGTTTGGACGGCGGCAAAGGAAGTCCGTCGATACCCACCGGTGTGGCCGCGGGATCTTTTCCGCCGAGAAGAACAGCGGCACCGCCTCCCAGCAGCACAGCGCCTCCGACGTAATACCACAGATTGCTCTCTTCAACATATGTTCCTGCGATCTTCTGCGCAGCGATAGTGATCTGGTCAAATAATTTGCTTTGCGAACCTTCAAATCGGATGAATGCTGCGCTGTTATCCATCTTCTTTTCTTTCAGATCGATCTTTTGGATGGAGATCGTCCACTCATCCGCAAACTTACCAATGGTTCCTTTGAAGACCTGTGTGGTTTTTCTTTCGATCCCGGTCAACAGCGCTTTTGAACTCTTATCGACCGTACCGGTCTCATACTGCTGGATGATCGCACTCAATTCATCCTCACTAAGCGGTACGATCTTATATTTTCCGGTCCCCTCAAGATCGCTTTTAAATGCCTGCTGCAGCTGGAAGGCATCGTCCGTAGTCAATTCTCCCGAGATCTTGAAAGTAGCAACAGCAGCTTTGGTGAGGGTCCTGTCGTCTTCCGTTGTCTGCGGATCGTAAATATCAACTTCGCGCAGTTCATAATTGAATAACGCATTCTCTGGTGAGATATTGATCGTATCCACCAAAGTGACAAATCCCTGTTTCATGATCCTTATAATATGCGTACCGACCTTCAACTGCGGGGTCTTTTTTGATTCACCCGAGGCATTATCAATATAAAGTCTGGTCGCATTGGGTGAGATAATGAATGTTACCGGGATTGATTTTTCGCCGGTGATCTTGATGGACCACGACTGTCCGCTCTTCAGACGGATCCCCTGTTCGTTCAGAATGAGTTTCATCGGAGAATAATCCGAACTGAACACATCCACAACATTTTCGTCCGAGGAAAGGAACAAAAAATATCTGCCGGGAGTCTGATTGATCTTCACTATACCGTTGTTAGACTGGAATGTGAGTCCTTTCAGATCGGTATTGATGATGAGTCCTGCGCACACCGCGCCGTTCCCGTCCCGGTTCTCTTTGCTGATGAGTTCACTCGGTTCCTCTTTTGCGTCGCCGACGATCTTCATTTCGGAGACCAATTGAGCGTGCATCTGCATGGAATAAAGCACGGCGATGAATATGATCGAATATAATGTTTTCACGTGTTCACCTGATTATTTCATAAGTACCATTTTGGTGGTTTGAACGAAGTTCTTCGTCCCGTCCACAGAGCGTGCATCGATCCTGCAGAAATAGACTCCGCTGGAGACCGGCAGACCTTTATTATTCAACGCGCGCCAATGGGCAACGTGATATCCCTCATCCTTCGTTTCGTCGACAAGCACTGATACTTCTTTTCCGAGAATATCGAATACCGTGATCCTCACTGAAGCGGACTTCGGCAGCGCATACCGAATGGTGGTGGAAGGATTGAACGGATTCGGATAATTCTGACTCAGCGAATATTCCATCGGCACAGTGGAGATGCCGAGATTATTCTGTTCGATAAATTTCTCCGTTCCGATCACGATGCGGAATTGTTTCGTCATTTCCTTTTTTGTCGAAGGGATCGAAACAGAATTCACTTTGCGCAGATCGACCGCGGTATGCGCGTCAGCATCGATCATGACGATCTTGAAGTTTGCGGGAACTGATTGGAATTGCTCCGATAAGAGAGTAATATTCTCCGCCGTTGTATTGGTATTCAATTCCATATCCCAAACTCTTCCGGATTCAGTCGGTGAGCGGAAGTCCATTCCATATTGATCAGGACGATCGGTCCAGTCCCGATGATCGAACCGGAGTTTCAGGAATTCGCCGGGCTGTTTCGGGGATTCTTCCACATCGTTGATATCATATCCGTCCAAAGAATTCTTTTTGACACCGAGAAAATTGTACTGGTCCTCCACATCACCGGCGGATGCTTTCATCTGCAGCATCCATTCACCGTCTGAAATTGCGGGTGCACCGCTCTGCGATATCTTCGGCAATGCAATAGGTGTTCCCGGTTCAACGGGACTGATTCCGATCGTAACAGGATTCACATTCGTGTTCTTCACAAAGTATCCGACCCATGGCTGCATGGTGTTGGACTGGACAAAATCGACGCCGTTGTAATCGAACAGTGCACCAATGTTCACTCCTTTGCCGGTCACAGAATCCCACGAGACAGGAAAATTGAACGGATTTCCGATCTGGTTCCACTCATTCTGTAGATCGATATTGAAGACGGAACTGGCCGATGTCGCTTTCCCCGAACCGCTTCGGATCTTTTGAGGAGTTGAAGTGATGAACCAATATCCTCTTCCCGGAGCGAATGACTGGAATGACGCGTTATTATGTTCCACATAATTTCCACCCTGGTATCGGAAGAGACGCCATTTATTTTTGTCGTACGAACCGAAATTCTTCAGCACTGAATCAACAGTACCACTCGTCATGGTAAGCGGGATTGAGATCATCCGATAGTTCGATTGATTCGAACCGGCAGGCTGATCCTGCGTTTTCACTATTCCGCTCGGGAATTCGACCGCGACAAAACTTGTGGGGAGGGAAACGGTTTCAATTCCATTGGATATCCGTATATAATAAACTGCACCGCGGTCCGAGACGATGTTGGCAGGGATCGTCCCCTGGAATCTGATTCCGTCCGAAGTGGCCATCGGGATCGAATCATATTTCGTAGCACCTGCCATTTTATAATAGAGATAGGCAACTGTTCCGGAACCGAGACTTGCGGTCAATGCAACGCCGATCTGTTGAGGCTGATTGCCGCCGATAACGACCGGATTGATGGGAGCAACATTCGTATCCACATTAATGGCAAGGATCGCGCCGCTGCCAGTTGCAAGGATCGCAGTCCGAGGAGGATTCAGATTGCTGATGAAGATGAGCGAATCCGAATAATTCGTCACTGCGAGCGGCGTGAATGTGACCAGGAGCGAATCCGTCTTATTCGGTGCGACTTTGATGCTGCTCTTGTTCACAGTGAAGAATGAAGTCTTCTTCAGCATGAAGATGCTGTCGGCACGAAGCGTGTCATTTCCTGCATTCTTAAATTTGAAATAGACCGTATTCGGTGTTGATACTTTTGTTGGACTGAATGCAATAGGACTCATCGCCGTTTCAAAAATGGGTTGAGGAGTGATCACTCCATTCCCTTTGAGATCGATCGTTCTTGTTCCTCTGGACAGAGCATCGGAAACAATTGTTAACGTTCCGGAAACCGGGCCTATCGATGCGGGGGCAAATTTAACAGCGATCGTTTTTGTACTATCCGGGCCGACTTGGAACGGGACTATTTGCGATGAAGTGAACAATCCACTGCTTGCTGAGAATCCGGTAACGTTCAAAGTTTTATTGACACCGGCCCCTTTATTACTGATCGTGATATTTCTCGCAGCATTGAATCCAACCGTTACACTGCCATAATCGATCACCGTATCGGATAATGCAATGGTACTCAACGGCGGCCCATTTGTACCTTCACCATTCATCGGAATGATCAGCACAGAGTCTGCATTCGCGCTTGTGCTTCGGACGGTCAATGTTCCGTTATGGACTTTGAATTCATTCGTCGTCGGCTTGAACTTCACGCTCATGGTGAACGATGTATTAAATGCGACACTAATCGGGAAAATTGCAGAGTGGACCGGTTTGAAGATATTCGTATCACTCGATGTGACACTTTTTATTGAAAGAGCCTGTGTTCCAATATTTCCCAGCAGCAGTGTTAACGATGAATCTTTATTGTCGGCAGCACGCGAACTGATCGCGCCGAAATTCAATGCCGCAGGATTTGGATTAATTGTCGGCGTCGGGACAATGATCGCACTTCCGGAAAGATAGAAATATCTGGTTTCCATGATCTGCGTGAATCGATTGAATACATTTAAGTAAAAACTATACCCATTGAACGTTCCTTGTCCTGTCGGAGCGAATTTAACAGTTAGTTTGATGGTATCGTTGGGATTGTTCGGTGCCAATTTGAGTTTCGTTGGTTGAACAAGTGTATAATAGGCATGGTTCGGAGCGAATGCTGCAAATTGGATCGTATCGACACCGGAATTCCAAATAGTTACCGAAAGATATGTAGAACCTCCAACTGTCCGCACACCATATTTTATCGAATCGGACGAATATGCAAGTTTACCAACAGCCGAGTCAGCTGCAGCAGAAACAGGAATGGACACCGTCGGTTTCACGGAATCGTTGGTTGCAAACTGAAGAGCATTCTTGACCGCTCCCGACTTTACCGGTTTAAATGATACGAGCACAAGAGCACTGTCTGTCAGGAATGAATCCTTAAGGATCGTAATAGAATCTTTCGCAACAGTATCATTGGGTGCATACATCTTCACCGACCATTGTGTGGACGGTTTGGATGCGAACTTCACTTTTAGATCCGCATCGCCGTTATTCTTCATATAGAATGATTTCGTCACACTGTCTCTGTTACTGTAAAGATTTCCGAAACGGAGCGAGTCAGCCACAGAACTTGTCAGTACCGGTCTTGTTAAGACGGAGAAGAATGCGCTTGTGAGCGGTCCCCATTCATTCTTATCGGACTTGAAACGAGCGGAGACTTTTGTTTGTCCGAGCGGTAGTGCGAGTGTCTGTATCGAGAACGAATCTGTATACGCCGCCCCTCTTCCGCCGTTCGTCAGAGCGAATGTTCCTCCCCGCGGAATTGTTGCATTTCCTTGACCCGGATCGGTTGTGCCGAAGAAGTATTCCATCTGTGTGATCAATGGCGCTGCAGAGGATTGATCGATCACGAATTGCTGGGCAACCTGCTGTCCCCAGTTTCCATTGGAATCCTGAAATCGAACATAGACTGTGTGCCTGCCATTGGCAAGCGTTCCCGGAAGGACAATGGAAAGATTCTGTACATCGGCAATGGTGGAATCGATTGAGCGAAGGACTGTGGTGATATCCGTAACGCCGCTTGCGGGACGGGTAACACTGTTGAACCAGTATTCCCCCTTTGCAATCCGCTTTTGAACGACGGGAGATGCCTTTCTGAAGAATGATGTCATCGGCACTCCCCACTTCCCGTTCTTATCCTGCGTCCGGAAATAGAGAATATGGGAACCGTTCGATAACGATGATACATCTACCGAAAGATTCTTGAAGAAGATCAGATCATTCCCGTCACTTGACGTCGTATCGATGAGCACTGCACCTGCATTCGGTGTGAGGGCATCAAACCAATACTGTCCTTTGACAACTCTGTTGACGACAGGAGGATTGTTCACGTAAAAATAGTTTGTGACCGGCTCTCCCCATTTCCCGTTCTTGTCTTGGAAACGGAGATAGACGATATTTTTTCCCTGCGGTAGGGATGAGACACTGACACTCGGGATATTGACAGACGCATAGAGTGAGTCCGCATCATACGACAATGTCGAGACAGTCACCGCGTTGATCGGCGTTGAGGAGTTAAACCAGTATTGCGCTTTCACGAGATGATTTTCCATCACCGTGATCTGTGCAAACGCTGTTAGCACAACGGCCATTCCCGCTAAAAGAATTTGAATGATTTTTCGCATTGATGATCAGTTCGTTCAGATTGTACTGTTCAATAATCGACCTGTGAATTAGTTATTTCTTCCCGGATATCCGATGACGGAACCGGTCGCATTGATCTGGATCGTTCCGTTCGGTGCTGTAACGGCGGGGCTGACGCTGAGATTTGACACTGCCGGAAGCAGAGGACCGCCATACCCGGAACCAAAAGGATACGGACCGCCGAAGATACCGCCGTCCGCACGATTGGAGTTGACAGATCCCGGTTGCTGAAGATAATCCACATACCAGGAGCCGAGAGGTGAGATCGCCTGAGCACTTCCATCCACTGGAGAATCGGGATACGGTGTCGCAGTGTTCTTGAATCTGAAATCGGTATCTGTTGAAGGGCTGTCTTTGAAATCGAATCCCTGATCGAAACGAGTGAACAGCGAGGTGATGTCGCCACTGCCGTTGTCCGTGCCGCTGGACGGTTCCCCGATACCGACAGTGAGATTCAATTTCCAATTGCCGGAATACAACGATGCCGGACTCGTAGTATACTGTGAAATGGATCCGATTTTGTGGAAGATATTTCCTGCAATCACCAAACCGGTATTGATCCCCCAGTCATTACTATACAAATAGTTATATTTTTCAATGAAATTATTGATGATCTGAACATTGTTCAAATTCACTGCCTGCACGCGGATATATAATGCGATAACACCATTTGTTTGACCGGATCCGGAAATGATATTGTTTGCAATGACGATATTCTGGAGCGCAGAATTGTACGGAGTGTACACCGCACTCGTCGCACTCGTCATCACAAAGATATTGTTCCGTATGGTATCGCCGACGTTCCCGGCAAAATATATATTGGAATTCGAAAAGAAATTGTTTGCAATGAGACAGTTATCGGCATTGCCGGCAAATGAGACAGTGCTTCCCAGAAAACGAAACCCTTGAATTTTCGTCCCATCTGCAGCATCGGCAATCCCGAATCCCATGCCGAGCAAATGCGTCCCCCCGTTCTTTACTTCACGATATCCGGAACCAAGAACAGTCAATTTCTTATCGATCGTTACATCAGCTTCACGATAGATACCCGGAAGAACGAGTACCGTATCATTCGTCACTGCCGATGTTACTGCGTCAGCGATCTTTGCGAACCGACCTGAACCGGATGCGCCGACACCGTCCACCACACGGATCGTTGCAGACGATGTGCTTATTCCCAAAATAAGAAGGACAAGAAATGTTAAAATCTGTTTCATGGTATTACTCCTGATTGATTTATCAAAAAGAATAAAAATTATTCATTGACCTTGGGTTCATTCGTTCCGCCGAATGAACCTTTCACATCTACTTTCACGACACCTTTCGGACTCACCACAACACCGCCGGTCGTGGTCGAAATTGCAGTAATAGAATTGACACCCGGAACGGTCGACGGCACGAACGGGCTCTTAAATGGATACGGTCCTCCGAAGATCCCGGCATCTGCACGATTCGTATTACCGACACCCGGCTGCTGCTGCACATCGATATAATTGAGCGACATCGGAGAGATAGAGCGATAACTTCCGTCCACAGGAGAATTCGGGTATGCTGTTGCTGTTGTTTTGATCCTCAGATCCGAATCCTGCGCGGAATCGCCGACAAAGATAAATCCTTTCACCAGATCGAACCGGGTGAACTGCGGATCGCCGGTTCCGTTATCCACACCATTCGTTGGCTGGATCGGCGTTCCTGTTACCGAATAGAGCCAGTTCCCTGAATAGAGATTGGCCAGTCCGACTGCAGCTGTGATATTCGCAACTTTATAGAAGATATTCCCGACGAATGATATTCCATCGAACGCATTCCAGTCGCCCGAATAGACATATCCGGTCTCACCGAAGAAATTGTTGAGCACTTTAATACCGGATTGGTTCGCGCTCTGCACTCTAAAGTAGAGTGCAGTAACTCCGTTCGCAGAGGAGGTCCCGTCGAAGATATTGTTGGAGATCATCAGATTGATGAGACTGGTATTGTATACTGTGTAAATCGGATTGATGGAATTAGGATAGACAAAGATATTGTTACGGATGGTATCACCGGTATTTCCTCCGATATATATATTGCTGGTGATGAAATGATTCTCAGCAACAAGAACATTATCTGCGCTTGCTTCAAGAGTGATGGTGAGCGTATCAAGCCGGAACCCATAGAAACGGGAATTATCCGCAGCATCGGCAAAACTCATTCCTGTTTTTTTTAGGATCGTCCCGTTAGATCTATACCCCGCTCCCTGTATCACCAGGCGTTTCGGGACAGTGATCGTCGCTGCTTCGGTAAATGTCCCCTGCAGTACATCGATCGTATCACCGGTGGCGGAAGCCGCAATCGCATCCGATATCTTTGCATATTTTCCGCCTGTGCCGATCCCGTCCACCACCCTTCGTGTCTGCGCGGAAATGATCATGGAGAAGAACAGTACGGCCGTAATAGACCGTAAGGTCATTATTGGTATATTCATAATATTTCTAGTGTGATTGTGTAGAATACGATAGGTATTTGGTGCATCCCCTTCAATGACCCATTTGCGTCATTGTGTTACTTGCTCCATTCATCATACAGCCCCATCCGTTCGCTCACTTTTGCAACGTATGAACGGGTCTCTTCGAACGGCAGATTCTTCTTTAGATAATCGAACAGTTCATCGGAATTCATGGAATTGATCTTCGGGAGTGCCTGGGTCACATTCCGTTTTCCAGTAAATGCTTTGGCCACATTTCCCGGTCCTGTATTGTAAGCGGAGATCGTACAATAGATGCGGCTCTTTGGATCCTTGATCCCCCGAAAATCAACTGTAAAGAGTTTTGTCAGGTATGCAGTTCCAAGTTCGATATTGTTGTCCGCCACATACAGATATTCTCCTGTGACGAGTGAATCCTTCTTCCGCGCAAAGAGATACGCATCACGTGCACCGGATTTCGGAACAAGCTGCATCAGTCCAAACGCGGGAACAGGGGATTTCGCTTTGGGATTAAAATAACTTTCGGTGTGCATGATAGCATAGACCAGAGTGACATCAATTCCGAATCGGTCCGATTCTTTTTTCACCGTTTCACGAAAATCCGCTGCACGTTTCTTCACGTGATTCGGTACGAGCGGCATCTGTACACCCACCACGACACGTTTCACTCCGTCCTTACCAACGACAACTTCCTGGGTTACCAGCGCTTTTTTTACTGTTTCTTCAGCGTATTGCTTCGCGTTCCGTTCAGTGACGGGTCTTCCGTCCGACATTGCCAATTGTTCGGAAACGATCGGTTTCTTCTCCGGTTTGACATCATTCTTCATTTCAAGCGGATCGGTCCCCCCTTTGCTTACGGCAAGCTGGGCGACCTGCTCCTGCAACTTCTGCTGGATCATGGCAGGATTCTTCGCTTCTGCTTCCGTTACGAGGATCTCCACCGTTGCTTTTCCTTCTTCAAAGTTCACCGACTTGCGCGAGGAATAATTCGAATCGTATGCAACGTATTCTTCCTTCGTGCTCGTTTTGATGTTCTTCTTTCCCCATTTCTTTTCGATCTGACCTGTATACTCCCTATAGAGCCGTTCCTGCTCAGCGACATAGTCATCGAATTGTTTCGTTACTTCGGCTGTATACAGTGCGAAAGACTGCTCTTCCTGCTGAACACCCTGCTGTTCCTGCTGAATGAATTTTTGGAACTCACCTGCTTCCGTCGTATCCTGAGCATTGGATACGACAGCCCCCGCCATGAGCAGTGCAATGATACTAATAATAGTAGTGGTCGTTTTCATCGTAACGTTCCCTTGGTTATCCTAAAGCAATGATTATGGAATAATGTAACCGTTTATTTCGTCCTTCTCGACAGTGATCACGGACGAGCGATCAGGCATTATGTAGATCTGAGCAGCCTTGTCGATCTTCGCTGACCATAACACTTTACCTGATGTAAGATTCAACAACGACGCTTTCCCATCCACAGTATAGAAAAGATGGTTCTTCAAAATGATCGGACGCTGATGGATCGTCTTCTCGTTATAATCCCACTCGTAATACCAGAGACGTTTGCCTTTTTGTGTATCTACCGCAGTGATGCCGTCCTCTCCGATAACGATCAGCCGGTCATTTATACGGCTGTAATCCACATGGAGTACTTTCGACACAATGGAGTTCACGGTGCCGGACAATACATCCGTTTTTTTCAAAACGATCGTTTCGTCTTTTTTGTACTGTGCAGAATCGTAGACAAATGCATCTTCGCCGGACCATGCTTTTGATGTACGGTAGATCGACTTAACATCGAATTTTCCGATTCCGCTGTCCGAGAATTCAAACTTCCAGTTCAGCATTCCCTTTTGTGCTGTAGAATATGAATACAGGAATTTCTCATCTGCTGTGAACAATTGACTGCTGTCCGTAACATAATTGGCGACAGAATATTCAAAGAATATGCGGCCCGGATCATCCTCAAATGTCTTTTTCCAGTAGATCTTTCCATCGGCCGTATCCACTGCCATCACGGAATATCCTTCATCTTCCCATTGTTTTTTCTCAGCCAGTTTTTCTTTCTTTTCGTCATATGCGAATTCGGGTTTGAAGCCGCCCGTGCGGACGTACAGAATGGTATCGATCATGGTCATCTCAAACACGTAGCTGTCGTTCAGATCCTGTTCGATATGCATCCACTTCACTGCACCGGTCGCCGCATTCAACGCAACCAGTTTCTTCTCTCCCGGCAGCAATACGATATTACCGATTTTTTTCACGGGTGCCAGCGCAGACAATCCCCCTTTGAACGATAAACCATCTGCGATCTTCATATAACTTTTCAGAGTAACGTTGCCTGACTCCAGGTCAACATGAACAAGTCCTTCTCCTCCGCCGTTCTTTGTATTCGGTTCGATCATTTCAGCTGAAGTGTGGATCAGGATCGTTGCGATCCCGCTGTCCGGTGTTACATCATAGGTAAATCCGGCATTCTCAAATCCGAACGATACGGGAGTTTTTTCCGTCACCGAAGTTACCGAGGGAAGCGGAAGTGTCCGTTTCGGCAGCGATTCGTCCGCATGCGCTACGAATGTTCGGTAATTGATCTTTCCAGTGAGTGCGTCCAGGCTGACAACATATAATTTCAGATCATCGCTCGGATCAAGATAGGTCACAATGATATTATTCGAGTCTGATGAAACGATGCGATGGATGAATCCGCTCGCCGCAGGAGTTTTGGGAGCGGTCTGCCAAAGCTGTTTTCCATTCACCAGATTCAAACCTGTCATCATATTTTCCTGACTGACCACCATCACCAAGCCTGAATCGGTATGGGCAAAGACGATATTCCGGAGGTCCTCAACATCCGCCATTGTCTGAGCAACGGCTTTGGTTACCACATTAACGTGAATGATCTTTTCTTCGCCGATCACTGCACATCCTTCAGCGGTCGGGACGAAGATGTTGAACTTCTCCGAGATGCTGAGCGGCTGCTGCGTAATGATCCTGTTCGAATCGAGATCGAGCACAACAAGGTTCTTATTGAACATGAGTGCAATCGTGTGCTGTTCGGCAGGCAGATAATACCATGCACGGTGCTGTTCGATCAGATCGCTGTTCGGTTCAGATTTGGGCAAGGTCAGCAATTTCTTTCCTGTTACGGTGGAAAGAAGAACACACTCATCATTATCCGTAAAGACAACATGTTTTTGCTGTTTTTTCAAAAGAATGGAATTGACCGTTCCTTTTTCCGGCAGCGATCTCTGATATTCGACCGGCGTTCTCCACAATTCTTTCCCGGATTCAAGGCTAATCCCGATATCGCTTGTCTTATATGAAACGATCAACACTGTATCTAATTGCTGAACGCCGCTGAACCGATCCTGTTCGATTCCCTGATACGATCTTTTCCAGAGGAGCGTATCTCCCGTCATGCTGTAACAGCAAAGAGTGTCCTCGTTGGCTACAATATAGAGCGAGTCATTGAATATATGGTGCATCGCCTTTTCGCTGTATTCCTTTACTTCAACGCTCCAGATTTTCTTGCCGGTGGAATTCTCGAACAGCCAAGCATATTCATCGGAGGAGAGGAAAAGATATTTTCCATTCTGCACCGGCTGGATCTTTTTAGCATCATCCTGAAGCTCTGTTTTCCATGAGAGTTTTCCGGTCTGTGCAGAAAGGATTCCTGCGGCAAGGATAAAGAGAATAGAGTAGGCGAAACGGTTCATAGATACCTCGTTAGTGACAAAGATTGTGCCGGTTAAATAGGGAAAAATAAATGGGAATCGGCGACAACTCCCCCGAATGTCGCCGATACGAGACAAGAGTGATCTTTATTGGCGTTGCAAAAAAATCATGTTCATCGAATTCCTGCGGTGTATTGCAGATAGCGTTCTGTAAATTGACGGTCCGAACGGGTCCGATATCCTTCGTCGCGAACAACCTTGAGCAATTTCTGCAGTCGTTCACGCATATCATCTTTCTTCATGTAGTTATCATCAAAAATATCTACTACCGCGCCGGATGGTTCGTAGATCTTTTGAAGCACTGAAGGGAGTGCGGTCGGATCATATCCGGCACGTTTCAAATAGACCAGTGCCAGTTTATCAGCATCAGTTTCGTAGGACAATATTCGCGGGGAGATCAAATTCTGATAAACATTGCTTGCATATTCATCAAGCTCCTTTTCGTCATCACCCATTGGTCCTGTATCTTCTTCCAACTCAGCAAATGCCGCTTCGGATTTGATCTTTGCTTCGCTCTTCTTCAGCTCTTTCACACCGTGCCGCTGAATAACGTGGACCATTTCATGTGCGATCACTGAAGCAAGTTCTGCTTCATTCGCACAAGCCTGGAACATCCCTTTGGTAATGAAGATGTAACCGCCGGGGACAGAATACGCAGCAGCATGGTTATCATTCAGGATGAAGAAACGGAAGCCGAGATCGTATGCTTTTGTATATTTGGAAAGATAATTTCCGATGAGATTGACATACAGAGTCGCAACGCGGTCATTCACCAATCCCTTTTGCGTAACGATCCTCTGAGCAATACCGAGTCCGATCCCCTCTTCGTGGAATTGGATATCGAACGGCTTTTCAACAGACATATAACCGCGGAACGGTTCGATCGTAAAGCTGTGCTCGAATTGTTCCATGTCATTCTGTGTGACGATCGGTTCGGAATATTTGCTGATCTCTTCACCGCCTGCATCGCTGCTGTCCACATATTTTTTCCCGAATCCTTTTACCGCCGCTGCAAGTTCTGCGCGGGAAGCACGGGAGGAGGTCTTACCTTTAATGATGTTCTCGTCGCGGGCCCCTTTTCCGCTTTTGCTGACGAAACTGTTCTCGGAAAGCCATCCGAGATCATTCTGCTCAGTCTTTACTTTCAGCCAGCTTCCTTTCTGCTCCATCTTATTCACTTCCACAGAAACAGGAAGCGCCGCTACGATCTGGAAATACGAACCCGGACCTTCACGCAGATAATTTGTCGGCTGTGTTGTCTTCATTTTCTGTGCATTCAACATCACAGCAAATGAGAAGAACAGAAACAAGCAGTATAATTTTTTCATTGGATCTCCGATGAATAGATGGAACTTCCCCATTATTTTGTAGTCATCACATACACGCCATCCCAATCCTTTGCCGGCGGATGTTTCTTACATTCGTTGCATCGTTCGATATACATCGTCGAAGCATAGTCATCCGCTTTTGCGTTCAGGACAGTTTTGAACATCGAGACCGCATCGTTCCAATGCTGCTCGCGGTACAACTTCAGTCCTGCTTCGAATGTCTGCACCATTTTCAAACGCTGTTCCGTGATCTCTTCCCGTTTACACACCACTTCGAATATCTTGATCGGAAGTTTCTTTCCTTTTACACGCATAATATCCATTTCGCGCAGCAGGAATTCATCCGTCACCTGTTCGTTCGCAGTGGATTCGCTGATCATCAAGGATGTTCCATAGAATTTGTTCACTCCCTCAAGCCGGGATGCAAGATTCACTGTATCGCCAATGACGGTATATTCTTTCTTCGAACGGCCGCCGATATATCCGACCACCATATTGCCGGAATTGATACCGATCCTTGTGGAAAAGACCGGTTCCCCTTTCTCGCGTGCTTCACGCGTCATCTCGAACACCACGCGGGAGAATTCATATCCCGCTCGGACCGCCAGCAGACGATGGTTCGGATTTTTCAGCGGGATTCCAAACTGCACCATCACTGCATCGCCGATGAATTT
>CAIVNT010000274.1 GCA_903907305.1 uncultured Ignavibacteriota bacterium | reverse complement strand
TAATTATTATGCCATATAAAAAAGGTGAGGGTAAAACCGTTTTAAGTATGTTCGTGGACGGGCTGGATGTGAAATTCGTCCACGTGTCTATGAAGAACAAACGGATCTACCTGCATGATACTCAGACGGTAAATCTTGTCAAGCGGCTGGAAGAGCGTGCGGGCGGCGAGATGAATGCTGCTTCCGAGAACTTCGATTTGATGGATAATATCGACAGCGGAATGCCGAAGGATGAATTTGCCGAGGGGGCAGGCGGTGCATCGAACGGCGAAGTGATGATCGGACTGTTATCGGAATATCCTACCGCATTGTATGAATTTGTGTATTCTATTTCTGAACCGAATGTCTATTATCAGCAGTTTGAAGATAACTTTGGCTTGTCAGGAATGAAATTGAAGCGAAAGCTGGTGGATGAATTGTCCGCCACACGTTCGGTTAAGCCCAGCATCGATTCGGTCTCTTTTATCCCTGCGGCAGAGGGACAGATCCTTTCGATCATTCGTGAAGGTGGGCTTGGACTTCTGGATGTAATCGCCAGCGTTCAGGATTTCCTCGACAAACGAGTGCCGCGTGTACAATTCATTGAAACGTCCGATGTATCTCTGATCAATTTTGTCCGAGTGAATTACGAGATCGGTGAATCTGAGATCTCCATTATTGTTTATGTCGGTTCGGAATTCAGCCGGTTGATCTTTATGAAAGGTCAGGATTTCTTCCATTTTGCACCAGTGATCAGCGAAGGACGGCTAACTCCAAATATCGAGAATACGATCTATTCCAGGATACTGCTGGAGCAGGATAGTGCCGGAATTCTTCGGATCGACCGCATTTTTCTGGCCGGTGAAGCGAACAAGATCGATCTGAAACAGTTTCTCGCCCCGCAGTTTGCGGAATCACCGATAGAATATGTTACATCGTCCAATTTGGATGTGTCCGAATTCCAGGATAGTCCCGAAGCGATCATTTCCGAATATGCGATTCCGATCTCATCGGCGATGCGTGCGCTCGAATCGAAGAACCATAATTATTATCATGTTGATCTGCTGCCGATCAGTTTCCGTGAAGGCCAAAAGATCTTCAAGCTTGCCTGGCATGGATATTTGCTCTTGTCGCTCATTTTTATTTCAACATTATTCTTTACCAACAGATTTGCATCATTGAATGATGATGTTCGGCGCTCCAAAAATGAATTGCAGAAGAAACAGGAACAGCTTGCAGAGAACCAGCGGCTGCAATTGATCCTGGACAGTCTGGTAGCACAGAATGCAAGCTATGAATCAGCTTTGATCGTCTATGATTCTCTCATGCCGAATTACAATCGATGGAGCAAAGTGTTCAATCATCTTTCCAGCAGCGTTGAGAGTGTAAATTCAGTTTGGATCAAAGACATGGTGGCCAAAGGTGATTCCGGTATGGAGCTTCAAGGATATACTGTGTTTCGACAAAGGATACCCCGTATTGCAAACATGTTTGAGAATGCCACACTGCAGACCGTCGATATCGAAAATATCCGCGGAAAGGATGTCTACAAATTCGTCATCTCCGTCAAAAATTTTGACTCGGATAAATAGGTGAATCGTGTCATATAAAATCAGAAATAGTATCGTTCTTGCCGTATTGATCCTGCTGGTGATTATCATCGGTACGTACGTGACGGTATTCTATCAGCCGAAGAAAATCGCACAGAACCTGAAAG
>CAIVNT010000273.1 GCA_903907305.1 uncultured Ignavibacteriota bacterium | reverse complement strand
TGTACCTCGGAACAACTGCCGGTATCTTTGTTAGTGCAGACACCGGTGTCACCTGGGTACAGAAGAACAACGGAATCAATTCATCGATTGTCCGTAATCTTGTTTCGCTGCAGCAGACTGCAGTAAGCAAACAAGTGTATGCGGGAATCTACGGGGGCGGTATTATCCGGTCCAATGATGAAGGAGCGACATGGACTTCCGCTAATCTTGGCTTGAGTAGTCCGTATGTTACTGCTCTTGCGGCCGACAAAAAAAGGAATATCCTCTATGCCGGAACCGTATATTCACTCTTTCGCAGTACGAATTTGGGAGCAACGTGGAATACCATCTTCACAGTTGATTCTACGGTGATCGTTGATCGACCGCGATTTTTTACACGCGATAATGATATGACCGTTCGGGTCTCTGATCGTAATCCTGATTTCATTCTCTTTCACACAAAAGCATATGGCCTTCGGTTATCCACGAACGGAGGAACATCATGGTCGCTGATCAATCCGCCGGTCCCGGTGGACACGCTGCATGTACCGGAGCATTTTGAATTCGATCCGATAGACAGTCTTGCGATATACTTTGCGGGATACGGATTGTATCGCTCTGCGGATCTCGGCAAGACCTGGATAAATATTTCCGGCAATCTTCCGAGAACCATTAAATCTTCAGCTGCTTCGGGACCGTTGTCGATCTTGACGCTCAGTCCAACCATCAATCCGAAAGACAATAAAGAGATCCTGCTTCCTTCTGTATTTGACATACAATCCGGAATTCCGTTTCGCATCTTCAAGACGATCAATGGCGGAGAACTTTGGGACACGCTCGCTATTCCGGCGTACGATGCGCTCTATGACCAGTTTGATGGTCGGAAGATATTTGCTTCCGGTCCGTTTGGAGTCTTCGGGAGCGAAGACGGAGGGAAAAATTGGAAAATGTTCTCTGATTCTTCTCAGAACATACGGTTTATGCTTCTCAACAGCCACGCTACAAATCCGAATATTCTTTATATCGGAAGCGAAAGCGGAGCATATAAATTGGAATTCAGCGGATCTCCGCTGCTGACCGTTGATTCGATGTTGTATGACTTTGGTTCGGTCCTGATCGGAGGTGATTCGGTCCGCAATGTCACGCTGGGGAACAAAAACGGTTTGAGTAAAGCGGTGCTTAAATTCCTTTCGCTATCCGATTCTCTTTCATTCCGTTATCCCGGACCGCGATTGTTCGAGATACTGCCCGGGGAAGAATTCACCATTCCTGTCCGATTCGTTTCACAGGTTGCAGGAACACATTCTGCAGTTCTGATGTTCCAGACCAACGATCCGCTTATACCGGTTCTCTCTGTCATCCTAACGGGGAATACGTTCACAAGAAATATCTTCCCAAAATTTATCGTCGATTTTGGTTCCGTAACGGTTGGAAGGGATTCGGTTTTCGTGATCCCAATCGATAATAAAGAAAGTGTGAAGTCCATCACCCTCACATTCTTGAAACAGTCCGGAGACACATCATCATTTGAGTATGTGAGTCCTTCTATCGTGAAAATTGACAGTGGAAAGACCGGAGCACTCTCTGTCCGTTTCAATCCGAAGAGCGTCGGTGAACGGACGGTCTATTTCCTGTTCTCAACGAATGACATTCGCTTTCCGTTCATTCAGTATCGTTTAAAAGGTGTTGGTGTTGCGAAGAATTTTATGACACGAAAGATACTGATCGATACATCGGTCGGATTCATCTCGCCGAATGGATCCGGTATTGCGGACTATTACAAAATCCTTGCATTGAGTCTGAAGCGATCGGATATCATTGTTCATTTCCAAAAATATCTGCCGTTCGCTTCTTACAACACCCTGATGTATGTGCAGCCAAATGGTCCGCCGCCGAAAGAACTTGTCGATTCGCTTCAGGAGTATGTCTATCACGGAGGAACGATCGTTGTTGCCGGGGATTATGGTCCGGACAAGAATCCATCGCTGACGTCATTCCTTGATGATTCCGGCTGGGTGAAGAAATACAATGCAAGAACAGGATTGAAACTAAACACAAATCTTCTTATTGATTCCTCGTATTTCGGCACAGGTCTTGACGGTATGGTCATTGCAAAACCGGTTTCACGCCATATCTATATGAGCAATGTGGACAGTGTGATCGCATTTATGCCGGGAAGTATTGCTGTTGACACAAGTGTTCACAATGCAGAACCGTTGTTGAAGGCACAAGCATCTTCTTTGTATTCGGTGAATGCCGCTGATACCGGATTTGGAAAGACATCGAATACAACGATCGCTGCACTTTCAAGGATAGGCAAAGGAAGGATCGTTCTTCTCTCTGATTACGATATGTGGTGGAATGGACTTCCGGACGATACAACGAAACCGTTCGGCATCTTCGGCGGAAAGAATCTTCAGTTTGCACTTAATATCTTCGGTTTGATCGATGATCTGGTCGCAATGCTGGAACCGACGCCGCAGGAGGCATATGATATGATCAGCATACCGTACGCGTTCAGCGATTCATCAGTGGAAGTATTGTTCAAAGATCTCGGCAAACCGAATAAACTTCTCTGGAGAATGTTCGGTAGGTATAGTGCAAATAAAGGTTATGAAGAGTACCCCGAAGATTTTAGGACCATTCAGCGGGGTGAGGCATTTTGGTTGATCGCTAAGAATCCAGTGAATATGAATATGGGCACAACCACTATGCAGGGGACGCAAGAAGATTTTGCCGTCAGGCTTCAACCAGGATACAATATGATCGGCAATCCGTTCCCGTACAGTATCAGCTGGCAGAATTCGATTGTACCGGACAGCGTAGAAAAAGTTCTTTGGTCATATCAGAATGGGACATATGATTCCACAACAGTCGTAATGCAGCCGTTCCGGGGATATTGGGTGAAGAACCGCGGAAAACTCCCCAAGACTATCCTGATAAATTCATTGCAGGTGGCGAGAACAGGCATCGTTCCAAAGCAACAGAATATTGCGCGTATGATGGAGCCGGGAGAATGGAAAATTCAGATCAGTGCACGATCGGCAAAAATGCAGGATAATCAAAATTTTGTTGGAGTTGTGCACGGTGCAACGGACGGAGTGGATTCATTCGATTTTTCAAAGCCGCCGCCATCACCTTCCGGATATGTCAGCATTGCGATCAAGAATGCCGAAGGAAAACTCGCTGCGGATTATCGATCTGCGTCTCACGAAGGATATGTTTGGGATTTGGATCTCGCATCAAGTCAAACAAATATCCCGATTTCTATCGGAACGGCACAGTTTGGATCATTGGATGCTTCCTTCGGAATCTATTTGCTTGATAATAAGCAGGAACGTGTGTATGATATGACCGGACAAACGGAATATGCGCTAACATTGGGGAAAACGGAGAATGTGCGTTCATTGCGATTGATTGTCGGCAGCAAGACATTCGTTCAGAACAATACAAACGGTGTTCCGCTTATCCCGATTGAGTATTCCCTGTCACAGAATTTCCCGAATCCGTTCAATCCATCGACAACAATCCAATATTCCTTGTCACACAGCGGTATTGCAACGGTTGAAATTTTCAATATTTTGGGACAAAAGATCAGCACACTGGTCAACGAGTATCAGCCGATCGGACACTATTCAGTGCAGTGGGACGGACTTGACGCTGTTCATTCGTCAGTCTCGAGCGGTGTTTATTATTATAGAGTGCGCTGCAATGAATTTTCCTCGGTCAAAAAGATGACCTTTATCAAATAACCATAAGAATGTGATGATAAATACATTTTTAATGTTCCGCTCTTTCCATATTTCAGCCGTTCTTCTAACGGCAATACTATTGTTCTTTGATAATGCCTCCGCACAGTTCGAACAGCCGGGCGGGAGCAGATCTATTTTTGCAGGTGCATCAGGCGTGACGATCGGCGCAGTTACACAGCAGTGGACGATCAAGGATTCAGGGACTGTGTCACAGCAGTCTGCACCGTTCAGTCTTTCGGTGCCGCTTTTTAATCGGATGTTAATTTCCGTAACAAACTCCGGTGCATCATCATCGTTCGGTTCGGAAAAAGTATCCGGCATTGTGGACACACGAGTATCGCTCTCGTATGTGTTTCCCGGTGATAAGATATGGCTTACGGGCGGCGTTAGTGTCCCGACAGGAAAGACAAAACTGACAACACCTCAATTAAAACTGGCATCGTTGGTATCGCAGACTGCATTTGCGTACCGCGTTCCGACGTTTGGTCAAGGCTTAAGCGGGAATATGGCAATCGTCTATGCGGGAACAATCACGCGAAGGATGGTACTTGGTATTGGAGTATCATATTATTATAAAGGGAAGTATGAACCGGTGGAGGCAGCATCGAAGTTCGAATATGATGCCGGTGATGAAATTTCCGTGAATCTGGGATACGACTTTATCACGTTCTCAAAAGTTGCCCGGCTTTCTTTTGATATGACAGCGACATATTTTCTAGACGATCAACTGAACGGCACCAACGTGTTCCGTTCCGGACCAAGATTCATCGGATTGGCAGCATACTCGATCAAATCCGGATCGATGAATCATCTTGTTCAATTACGTTCACGATACCGTCTGCCGAATACATTCTACAATTCGGGAACGGCAACAAAGAATGAAGCAGCACTGCAAATGGAGGGACAGTACACGTTGTCGTATCCTGTTGCAGAATGGCTCCAAGGTTCAGCGGTGGGGGAAGTGAAGAATTTCGCTTCGGATCAAGTGCTGGTGGGAGGTGTTCCGATAGAATCAGGAAAAGCGCAAATTTTTTCTATCGGTGCGGACGGAACATTTCTGTTCTCATCAGTGATCTATCCGACACTCACTTTGAGATATGCGACAGGTTCTGTGACGATGGAGAACAAGGCGAAAGATGTGCATGGAATTGAAGCGGGACTCATGATCCGCGTTATTTTTTAATAGAAATTATTCACTTATCAATATCATAATACTGGAAGGAAATCAGTATGAAACAGAAACATCTTCTCTTTGGTCTGCTGACGGTCTGTGCTTTTCTGTTGAACATGGTGTTTGTTCAACAGGCGCACGCCGGTGACCCCAAAACGATCGCAGTTCTTTATTTTGAAAATAACAGTGTTGTGGACAGGGAAAAATTGGATCCGCTGAAGAAAGGATTAGCGGATATGATGATCACGGAGATGACGAAGATCAAAGGGATCAAAGTTGTGGAGCGGCAGAGGATCCAGTCCATCATCGAAGAGCTGAATCTGAACGAAACGGATATGGTCGATAAGACGACAACACAGAAAATGGGAAAACTGCTCGGAGCCAAAGTGATGCTGTTCGGCGGATTCTCGAATCTGTTCAACGACCAGCTGCGAATCGATATTCGCATTGTCCGGACTGAAACAGGTGAGACTCTGAAAGCGGAATACGAGACAGGTGAATTGGAAGAATTCCTCACTATGCTGCAGTCCCTGGTGAAGAAGATCGCAGATGACCTTGAAGTGAAGATGAGTTCAGATGATGAAGACCGGCTTGAAGCATCGAAGGACGGAAATTTCAACGGCTATGTCACCTACGCAAAAGCTCTCAACTTTGAGGACCAGGGCAAAAAACTGGAAAAGCAGGGAAAAAAGAGTGAAGCAAAGACCGCCTATGAAAGTGCACGCACGATGTATCAAAAAGCATTCGATGAATCCGAAGGGTATGAACCGGCAAAACAAAAAATCGATGAAATGGTATCACTCATCTCGAAATTGAAATAATTATCAATCATTCAGGAGAAGAAACATGAAACGCATTCTTTCGTTACTCTGCCTGTTCTCTTTGCTCGGCACGCTTGTTCAGCCGGCAAAGGTGATGGCACAAAATCCCGACATGCCGCGCGTGATGGTTGTTGTCGATGAAAAGATCGACAATGTCGATGCGACCGCCCGAAAAGTTGCCGGAAAGATCGAAAAGGCATTGCTGGAAAAAGGCTACCGTATCGTTGATTCACATCAGTTCTCTGAAGTGAAAGCAAGAGATATTTCGGCAGCAGATGCGACAAAAGCAAAAGAACTCGGCCGCCGTTACGGCGCAGAGTTGATCATCGCTGGCGGTGCACAGTCCAACTTCGGCGGTGAACGTGATGTGTACGGCATCAAGTCCAATGAATTTACGGCGGATGGAGAAGTGAAACTGATCATCACCGATACTGGCGAGATTCTTGCCGTTGCAAGTGCATCCTCAAAAAAATCATCGCAGGGAAAAGCGCAGGCAGCTTCCAAATCACTGGAAGAAGTCGGTGAATCGCTTGCGACCGAACTGATGATGAAGATCGATGCGAAGATGAAAGAGATGAAAGAGAAACCGATCATCGTGGAACTTATCCTTCAAGGTGTGAACGATGCAACACTGGTAAAGATCGAATCCGAACTTCCCTCCAAGATCTCAATGATCGAAAGAATGAAACTTCGTTATATGGAAGGCGGTTCTGCTTCATATGATGTTGTCTTGAAAGGTACATTAGATGATCTGCGGAAAGCATTTTCCGCAATGCAGGAATATTCGGTGATGGGTGCGTCGGGAAATCGTCTTGATGTTTCTACGAAGACCAGCGGAATCAAGAAGACCAGTGCCATCATGTCCAGTTCATTGGAGATCACAGAATTCAAAGTGGAGAATATCTTCCCGGCGCAGTTCGTGTACTACTCCAAAAATCCGATCGGTGCCGTTACGCTGGAGAATACCGGCAAGACAGACATCAAAAATATTAAAGCAAAGATCTTCATCCCCAACTACATGGCATTCGCTTCGGAACAGATGATACCGCTGCTGAAAGCAGGCGAGAAGAAGACGTTTGAAGTTTCTGCAACCTTGGATAAAGATAAATTACAATCCGTCAGCGAGAATACTGTTGCACAGATCAAAACCGAGATCTCCTATAATCAGGGAGGCGAAGAGAAGGTCCGCAGCATCACAAAACCGGTGACGATCTACAGTAAGAACTCCATCAGCTGGAACAAATCGAATCAGGTCGGCGCATTTGTCACCTATAAGGATGCCGCTGTTGAGAACTTCTCTCGCAATGTCATCGGGACGGTGAAATTCGATCAGGCATTGTATCCGAACGCGTCGCGCAATATGCAGAATGCGATGAAGATCTGGGATGCGGTCCGTTCCTTCTCGATCAACTATGTTTCCGATCCTTGGATCGTTGCCGAAGGTGACATTCTGGATGAGATACAGTTCCCACGCCAAACACTGAATAAAAAAGCCGGGGATTGCGACGATAGTTCGGTATTGCTTTCCGCATGTCTGGAAAATCTCGGTATCCGCACGATGCTGATCGGCACATCGGATCATATTTTCATCATGTTCGATACGGGTGTGAACAAAAAGAACGCATCACGCGTCAGTCTGAACGAGCGTGATTATGTCATCCGTGAAAACACGGTATGGATCCCGCTGGAAACCACTATCATTAACAAACCATTCTCTGAATCATGGAGCGTTGGTGCAAGCGGTTACTATAAAACAGTTGATGCGAACGGTAAATTGGATATTATCGACGTCCGCAAATCATGGGAAAGTTCGCCGCCAAGCAATCTGGCGAGCGATGAAAAGGTTGCGGCAACACCGGCTTCAGCTGATATTGAAAAACTTCTTTCTGCAGACGCGCAAAGCATCAATGCTTCCAACAGCGAGATGGCAAATCAAAAAGTAGTATATCTGAAAAGCCAGAACAATGAGAAATCCGCCAACGAAGCAGCAGTGATTCTTGCCAACTCCGGAAAATATGATGATGCGATTGCGGTGATCAAAGCATATAAATCTGCTTCCACCCTGAACAATCTCGGGAACATCTATCTGTTAAAAGGTGATTCTGCCAGTGCTGTCAATAACTACGCGGCAGCGATCAAAGCCGATGATAAGGACGGCGGTATTAATCTGAATATCGGTCTGCTCAAATATCTTGGCGGCGATCATTCCGGTACGGTTGAATCCTTTGCGGACGCTGTTTCGAAATTCCCGTCGAAGGATGAGGCGTATGCAGAGCTCGGTATCGAGAACATCGTGGCAGAGATGGGAACAACACGCGCAGCAGAAAAAGGAGCATTCGTTGATAAAGGAGAACTGCAGAGTCTTCTGTTCAGCGCATTGTCGGACCTGCAGACACGGAAAGAGGCAAGAACAGCGAGCCGTCAGGTACGTCGCGGCGAGAACAAATTCCTGTTCGGTGGACGCCGCGGTATCGATCCGACTGCACTGGCGAATATCAAGGACTTCCTCTACTGGAAAATATAGTTGGATAAATTGAATATTTTTTGCAAGTTACCCTCCAAATCGGGGGGTAACGTGTTTTAAAGAACGCCGTCCCTCAACCTCTCTCTCATTCTTCGGGGTGTTATGAATAAAAAACTGATAAAAATCCTTTTTGCTCTCCTGTTTGCGGTGCTTTCGGTCGTTGCTACGACGCTGCTGTTCAGATTGGAATTCTTCAAATCCCTGGAACTGAAAGCGTATGATGCATTGCTTCAGGCGCGCGGTGAACGACAGCATACACAAAATGTTGTGATCGTGACGATTGATGAATTTTCGATGAAAGAACTCGACTATCCTATGCCCCGCGATAAGTATGGTCCTCTACTTGCCATTTTGGCGGACCGCGGTGCGATCGCTGTAGGGGTCGACGATCTTTTCCCGACAACACGCGAGGACAGCATTTCGCAATATGCGAACGATCAATTTTTATTCTATCATGGGTTTGCCAAAAATGTCTATCATGCGATCGGACCGTTCGTCCCCAGCGAGGAAAATGCTGGTGAACAGCGCGCCATCGATGCCGAAGCGGCGAAAGTTCTGCGGAAACATTCCATTCCAAAACATGCTCAGTTCAATTTTCCCGTTGCAACATATATTGATGAACGACCGTACGACTCACTCGTTAGTTTAGCGGCAGGACTTGGACACATCCTTATCCGTCCCGATTCGATCGACGGAATTATCCGCTCAGTTCCATTCTTTGTGGAATATGCCGGTGATTATTACCCGACCTTCGGCGCGGCTCTTGCATTTGCGGCGGCGAAAGTCAATCTCAAATCCATCACAGTTGATGAGAATCCTGATGGCGGATTGATAGTGCGTGCCGGTCAGCTTGAGATCCCGTTGGATGATCATGGTTATCTTACGGTGGATTATGCAGGTCCCAACAGCGTCTATAAGCAGATCTCATTCATTGATGTGCTGGATGCTTATGCAAAAAAAGATATGAAAACACTGGCTATGTTCAAAGATGCCATCGTCATCATCGGACCGACAGCGCGTTCGATCGGCGATCACAATCCGACGCCCCTTGCGGACATTTCGCCGAACTGTTTTGTTCATGCGAATGTCTATGATCAAATTATCAGTGAAAAATATATCGCGCCTGCGAAATATGAATCGCAGATGTTGTTCCTTGGATTGATGGCACTGCTGGTCTCGATCGCTGCGATCCTTTTGAAACTGCGGTGGAGTCTGCCGATCGGTATGGTCTTCATCGGCGGTTACGTGTTGTTCGCATATTCCACGTTCCAGAATACCGGCGTCATTTATTTCCTTGTTGAGCCGATCTTTGCTCTTTTCTTCTGCTTTGCTTCGGCAATGTCCTACAATGCTGCCACCGAAGGGAAGCAAAAAGCACAGATCAAAGGAATGTTCGAAAAATACGTCGATAAAGCTGTTGTAAAACAGATCCTCGATAATCCCTCGCTGGTAAAACTCGGCGGTGAAGAACGTGAGATCACGACATTATTTGCCGATATCGAAGGATTCACGAGCATGGCGGAGAAGATGGGACCGACAAATACGGTCGGTATGCTGAATTCGTATCTTACCGAAATGTCGAATATCATCATCGAGAACGGCGGAACGATCGACAAATATATCGGTGATGCCATCATGTCCTTCTGGGGAGCACCGCTTTCGGATGCCGATCAGGCGTTCAATGCATGCGCATCAGCGATCAATATGCAGCGGAAACTGACTGCCTTGCATACAAAATGGATCCATTACGGCCGTCCTGTTGTGAACCAGCGAATCGGTATCAATACCGGCCGGGCAGTGGTGGGAAATATGGGAGCCGAAACACGACTGAACTACACAGCAATCGGGGACGCGGTGAATCTTGCAGCACGTCTCGAAGGTGTGAATAAGGAATACGGGACACGTCTGCTGATGAGTGACTATACATATCGAAAAGTCCATGACAGGGTCCTTTCCAGAGAAATGGATCTTGTTGTCGTGATGGGAAAATCCGAGCCGGTGCGCATCTATGAACTGATAGCACTTGCGGATGAAGTGCAGACCGATGCGACAAAGAAGTTCCTTGAATTCTATCATTCCGGACTTGAAGCATACAAAAAACGCGCGTGGAAAAGTGCTATCGACCAGTTCAATCAGGCGCTCTCCATCCGCCGGGATGATATTGTCTCCAACATTTACATTCAGCGGGCGACATTGTTCACCGATGCGCCGCCGCCGGATGATTGGAACGGCGTCTTCATTATGACGAAAAAATAATTTTTGCTTGAACATGTAACGGCTGAACAGAGATTGTTCAGCCGTTATTATTTTATCCCTACCGTTTGATTTTTCATGATTAAATTGATACTTTACCTCGGCAATTTTCATGACTAAAACTTCATCCCTATGAATCCTTTCTTCAGATTTATCAACTCTTCGGTCGGTAAAAAAATTGTAATGAGTTTGTCCGGCCTTTTCCTATCCATTTTTCTGGTAGAACACCTTGCGGGCAATCTCTTGCTCCTGAAAGGGGACAACGGCGAAGCATTCAACGGGTATGCCAAGTTTATGGGCGGAAATCCTATTGTGCGGACAATGGAAATCGGTCTTCTTGGTTTAATTCTTCTCCACATTGTGAATGGCATACGCATCTGGTGGGAAAACCGGAGCGCAAGAGAAAAGGGGTACGGAGCATATAAGATCCAGGAAAATACGACACTGCAATCCAGAATGATGAAACTCTCCGCAGCTCTCGTGCTGTTCTTTCTGACGGTCCATATGAGAACATTCTGGGTCTCGGCACGCATTCTTGGCGAGCATGATATTGCTGCCATTGTCTATGCCCAATTCCAGCATGGCGTGTATGTGTTATTCTATCTTGTCTCGCTGACCATTGTCGGCTATCATCTGCGTCATGGATTCCAGTCCGCTTTTCAAACACTCGGACTCCGGACGAAAAAATATCAATCTCTTATCGAATTCGTTTCCGTTCTGTTCTGGTTCGTTGTGCCTGCCGGTTTTGCATTCATCGTACTCTTTATCTATTTCACCGGCGGCAGTCCGGTCGTTTCCGTCCAATAATGTCAGTGTGAAAAATTTATGACCCTCAATTCGAAAATTCCCGAAGGACCATTGGAGAAAAAATGGTCTACACACAAATTCAATATGAAGCTGGTGAATCCTGCCAATAGACGGAAGTATAAGATCATCGTCGTCGGTACAGGGCTAGCCGGATCGTCCGTTGCCGCAACGCTTGGAGAACTTGGCTACAATGTCCATGCGTTCAGTTATCACGAATCGCCTCGCCGAGCGCACAGTATTGCTGCACAGGGAGGGATCAATGCGCCGAAGAATTACTCCAATGACGGTGATTCGGTCTACCGGTTGTTCTATGATACGATCAAAGGGGGAGATTACCGTGCACGTGAAGCGAATGTTTTCCGTCTTGCTGAAGTTAGCGGATCGATCATCGATCAATGTGTAGCGCAGGGTGTTCCTTTCGCGCGTGATTATGCAGGATATTTGGACAACCGTTCGTTTGGTGGTGCACAGGTGGCCCGCACATTCTATGCTCGCGGCCAAACAGGACAGCAGTTATTGCTCGGTGCGTATTCCGCACTGAACCGTCAATTAGATCTTGGAACGGTGACATTCTACGAACGCCGCGAAATGCTCGATCTCGTTTTGGTCGATGGAAAAGCACGCGGTATTGTCGCGCGTAACCTTATTAGCGGAAAGATCGAGTCCTACACAGCGGACGCAGTAGTGCTTGCAACCGGCGGATACGGCAATGTGTTCTTTCTCTCAACCAATGCAAAAGCAAGCAATGCAACGGCAGCATGGCGTGCACATAAAAAAGGTGCACTGTTCGGAAATCCGTGTTTCACGCAGATCCATCCGACCTGTATTCCCGTTACCGGCGAGCATCAGTCCAAATTAACATTGATGAGTGAGAGTCTGAGGAATGACGGTCGAGTGTGGGTGCCGAAGAAAAAAGGGGATACACGGAGCGCAAAGGAGATCCCCGAAAACGAACGCGATTATTATCTGGAACGTCTCTATCCTTCATTCGGTAATCTTGTCCCCCGCGATGTAGCATCACGTCGTGCAAAAGAAATGTGCGATAATGGATACGGCGTCGGTTCATCGAAGATGGCGGTCTATCTCGATTT
>CAIVNT010000272.1 GCA_903907305.1 uncultured Ignavibacteriota bacterium | reverse complement strand
CACCGATGAACCTAATGGAAAAGATGCCGGAAAAAAGGGATTCTATTCACTCACCGCGATGGTCCGTTCACTGAAATTCGATACGGGACTCATGCCGCTTCCCCGCGAACGTCACGCATGGATGATGCTGCTCGCAGGGATCAAAACAAGGATCGGTGTCGGCGGTAAATTATACCAAGTGCTCACCGGAACAAGAACCGTCAGTAGAAATAAATATATCCCATTGCGACATGAAGCGGATTATGTTATGGACTTGGGACGAAAGATCGGTGTTACACTTGATGACCTTACGCCGGAGCTATTTCTTACGGATGAAGAACGAACAAATGCAAAGAAGCTACTTGTGGATCATGGATTCGATCTCTCCCGTCCGATCATCGGTATCAATCCAAGTTCGAACAGATCGGCACCGAACTGGACTCCCGAGCGTTACGCAGAATTGTGCCGCAGCTTGGAATCGGATCATCAGTTGTTCATTAATATCGGCATGCCCGATAATCAATTGGAAAAGCTCTTTACACCGTTCAAAGAAAAACATTTTGTCTATTCAGGAACGGATCTGAGGGAATTGATCGCACTCTGTTCGTTCCTTTCTACCCTCATCACGTCCAGTACCGGTACGATGCATATCGCTGCTGCTCTAAAAGTGCCGACGGTCTCGCTCTTTTGTCCGCTCACCGCCTGTTCACCAATGTTATGGGGACCGCTCGGTAATTCAGGGGTAACGGTTCTCCCAAGCGAAGGATTTTGTCAATCAAAATGTCCCGGTAAACCGAAGATATGCACATTGGATGATATTCAGGTACCGCAGATCGTTCTGCAAATTGAAAAATTATTAGACCTCCCACACCTTTAGGGAGCAGGAGATCTATCTCGATGATAAAAAACTGGAACCATCATTTTCAATCTATTGTTCAGTTTACCACAACAAAACAGGGTTAAAGAATTATGAAAAAGATATTTGTTCTTCTGTTCATTCTTACCTTTTCACTCTCCGCAAAAGAACCGCAATGGAAGAAATTCGACGAAGGGTTGAAACAAGCAAAACTTACCGGGAAAAAAGTGCTCGTAGATGTTTACACGGACTGGTGCGGCTGGTGCAAGAAGATGGATGCAAACACCTATTCCGATAAATCTGTATCGGAATATCTCGAAAAGAATTTTGTCATTATAAAACTTAATGCTGAAGGTGATGGAACTATCACGTATGACGGAAAGAAGATCTCCCCGGCAGAATTCGCTCAAGGGATGGGTGTTACCGGATATCCTGCAACATTATTCATGCGTAGCGACGGTCAGCCGATCACACTGCTTCCGGGGTATTCAGAAGCGGATATGTTCATACATGTGCTGAGTTTCATCGCGGAGAACCATTACGAAAAAAAGAAGTTTCAGGATTATCTTGCAGAAAAAGGTGTGAAGAAATAGTTTCGGATGTAAGCGGATACTAAAAGATGACCGTCACTTCGAAGGTGACGGTCATCTTCATTTGAAATCCATTTGATTAATATTCTCACACGTATCATCAATATTCCCTCCGTGAACTCCCCGCCTGTACCAATGGTGTCGCTTCGCGACGGGCGGGCAGGTGTGGTTTCCGTGGTGAAGATATAACCCTGGTAGGCATGTATATATTTATTTCCTGGCTTGGGCGACCCGATTCACTTCACCAACGATCTTCTTCAGATCGATCATCTGAATGCATTCCAGGTTGTACGGACATTTCCGTTTCCAGCACGGAGCGCAGAACAATCCTTCAGGAATCAATTTGATCCCTCGGTCATACAGATCGATCTCACTCCAACAACTCAATCCGAACCAGACGATCACATGCTTCTTCAGTCCGACAGCAACATGCATTCCGAATGAATCACCGGTGATGATTACGTCACAGATATTCTCATAACAAATGCCGCGTCGAACCCCTTCTGTTGTGGGAGTGCTGATGACCTTATTCCCTACTTGGCGGACAAGTTCGGCGTTTCGTTCTGTATCCTCAGGACCGCCGACAAGGACCAAACGGATTCCCGGAACAGCGGAAAGTTCGTTGATCAGCTGAACATGCTGATCGATCGTCATCTTCTTGTTTTCGTAAAGATAGGAACAACCGGTATTGAACCCAACGATCAGGTCACCGTTGTTCAGTCTGTTCTCTGTTCGGTACGATTCGCAGAACTGTTTCTCTTCTGCAGAGAGTTCAAGCACATACTCATCCCTCTGATATTTCAGTTTCATGGACTCATGCAGGATCTGTGTTCCATACAGTTGATTCTTCCGGAATTTCAACTCATCATCAAGTCCGAGAAGGTAGCTGTATTCCGCTTCTTTGTTCTGCGGTATGATCTTGCCTTCCTTATTCATTCCGAATCCGAGCAATTCTTTCGCTTTCAGCATTTGACCAAATGCGCATGAGCGTTTCGTCTTATCCGTCTGGTAGACGACATCAAATTCCATCTGCTGCAGGATCATCCAGTTCTCCGGTTCCCACACATATGCAGCATCCAGAAGAGGATTATTGTCGAGAAGTCTGTAGGCATTCTTCAGCGTGATCCAGGAAATATGACTGTTGGGATATTTCCGTTTGATGGCAGGAAGCATCGCCGTGGTCTGCACAACCGCACCCATCGCGTCAAGATTGATGATGAGGATCTTCTTTCCCATCGGCTGATGATCGACACATTCTTTATAACACGCTGTGCCGGGGAAACACGGTTTGTATCCGGTGAACCGTTTGCAATCCGGGATAAAGAGTTTTTTTGATGATTTTTTCTTTTTGATGATTTTTTTTGCCATTATCTCAACGTGAATTATTGATTAATTGATGGAAGGAATTATATACCGTTTCCGCGGAAAGATTCTTCATACAAACATTACCAATGGGACACTCGGTAAGATTACACTCAAGACAGTCCAGCGGTTCCTCGCGAACCCAGAGATTCTTCATTCCGTACGGCCCCTGCAAATGCGGATTCGTCGGTCCGTAAATGCCAAGTGTCGGAACGCCGAGCGCTGCGGCAATGTGCATCGGACCGGAATCGTTGCTGATAAGATACGAACAGCAGGCAAGGAACGCACCCATTTCTTTAAGACTCGTCTTTGGGATGATAAAACTCATCCGTTTCATTTTCGAGCGGATATTCTCGACATCCTGCAGTTCTCCCGGTCCCCAAAAGAACAGTATCGATGTATCTTCGGCTTCTGCGATACGGTCGGCGAGTCTAGCGTATTCTTCCCCGTTCCATTTTTTGGTATACCATCCGCCGCTGGGATTGATGCCGACAATTTTTTTGGATGCGATGCCCTGCCCGCTGATCCACTCCTTAGCTTTGTTGCTGTCGGAATCATTCACAAAAAAATCGGGATTGCTGTCGACGATTGGAATTTCGAAATAACGAAGGACGTCCAGATTAAAATCAACATTGTGGACTTCGCCCCCGCGCGGCGGGACAAGAATCGTATAGGCATATTTCCTGCCGCGAAACGGGAATCCGATACGGTGCATCGCCCCGCTCCATCTGGTGATCATCGCAGTTCGTGGATTGGCGAACAGGTCGATCACGATATCGTATTTTCGGTTTCTCACCTGGCGGATAACGCTCAAAGTAGAATCATTCTTCTTATTGAACGTGATCACTTCACGAATAATAGGATTCCCTTGCACAACATCCGAAGCGAATGTTTCACACAGAAAAT
>CAIVNT010000271.1 GCA_903907305.1 uncultured Ignavibacteriota bacterium | reverse complement strand
GTGAACAGGATCATCAAGATAAAAAATCTGCAGCGGGAGAATTCCATCCTGCGGAAAAAACTGAGCAAGCAGTATAATTTCTGCGATATCATCAGTAAGAATCCTAAGATGATGGAGATATTCAGTTTGATCAAGGAAGTTGCGAGTCTCCGGAGCACAGTGATGATTCAGGGCGAGAGCGGTACAGGAAAAGAACTGATCGCACGAGCCATCCATTATTCAGGAGACCGTGCTTCACAGCCGTTCGTCGGCGTTTCCTGCGCCGCACTGACTGAATCACTGCTGGAATCAGAATTATTCGGTCATGAGAAAGGATCGTTTACCGGCGCAACAACGCAGAAAAAAGGAAAGTTCGAGATCGCAGAGGGGGGGACGATCTTCCTCGATGAGATCGGAGATATTTCACCGAAACTTCAACTGAATCTTCTTCGTGTCCTGCAGGAACGGAATTTCTACCGCGTCGGCGGGACTGATCAGATCAATATCGATGTCCGCGTGATCGCTGCAACAAACCGCAATCTTGAAGAAGCGGTGAAGGAAGGGAAGTTCAGAGACGATCTCTTCTACCGTCTGAATGTGATCAATATCCATCTCCCTCCGCTGCGGGACCGCGGGGAGGATATTCCCCTGCTCGTCCATAATTTTATTGAACACATCGCTCCGGAGTTGGGAAGGGACGTTGTGGATATCTCCGAAGGTGCGTTGAAGATCCTTCTCAACCATCAATGGCCAGGTAATGTCCGCGAATTGGAGAATGCTGTCGAACGCGCCATCGTTACCTGCAAATCGAAGATGCTCACAGAAGATGATTTTCAATTCATGCTCAGTCACGCCGTTGAAAAAAAAATATGGACGGTTCCCACTGAATTGACCCTCGACGAGATCGAGAATCAGGCGATCCAGGCAACACTGGAACGGACGCACGGCAACATCAAAGAAGCATCATCTATCCTTGGAATTGATCGTTCGACATTATACGACCGCATCAAGAAATATAATATCCCGCGAAATTGACGGTTGCGGAGATAATCATTACATTTCATCGAGTAAGTTCTTTTGTTATCCCCACAACGTGGCCGTTGGCCGAGTATTCCTATCGGGGATCTTTTTTTTCATTCACGAAATAAATTTCTTTACAAACAAATGTACAGTCTTGTCATTATCGGCGCCGGTCCTTCAGGACTCTCCGCCGCGATTGAAGCGCAGAAAAATGGATTGTCGTACCTCGTCATTGAAAAAGGAGGAATCGTCAACTCCATTCAAAATTTCCCGGCAGAGATGTCATTCTTTTCGACTCCCGAATTGCTGGAGATTGGAGATCTGCCGTTCACTTCGGCTCAGATGCGTCCCACGCGCGCAGAAGGACTCGAATATTACACACGCGTTGCCGGTCATTATAAACTCCGCTGCAATTATTTTGAAACTGTTACCGCTGTCCATAAGATAGAAACCGGTTTCAACATTGTCACATCCCGCTCCCAGTATCAAGCAAACAATGTTCTCATCGCAACCGGATACTATGACAATCCAAACTTTATGAATATCCCGGGCGAAGAACTTCCTAAAGTATCTCATTATTATGACGAGCCGTATCCGTTCTTTCAGCAGAATGTGCTGGTGATCGGTGCAAAGAATTCCGCAGCGATCGCAGCATTGGAATTATATCGTCACGGTGCGAAGGTCACACTCGTTCATAGAGGAGATCAGCTTTCAGAAAAGATCAAATACTGGATCCTGCCCGATATCCAAAATCGCATCAAAGAAGGTTCGGTGAGTGCACACTTTAATACACATGTTGCACAGATCAATGAACGGAGTGTCATACTGAAAAATAGGGACGGTCAATTTGAGATTCTCAATGATTTCGTCTTCGCACTCACCGGTTATCATCCCGACTATGACTTCCTCGTATCCTGTGGAATTGAGTTGGATGCCGAGACTCACGCTCCAAAGCAGAATCCCGCCACCTTTGAAACGAATGTCAAAGGCATTTTCGCTGCAGGCTCCATTATTGCTGGAAAGAACAACAATTCAATTTTTATCGAAAACGGCCGTCTTCATGGCAAAATGATCATCGAAGCAATAATTTCCTCTCGCTAAGAGGCAAAATCTGCAAATATGCCTCAATTTTTCGTGGATGTTTTTTTCAATATTATTCTGCGTCTCCGCGCCTTCGAGGTGATTCTATTCTTTTTTCTTTGTGGCTTTGTGTGAACT
>CAIVNT010000270.1 GCA_903907305.1 uncultured Ignavibacteriota bacterium | reverse complement strand
TCCTTCTTGAACAAATGAATGCTTTCAATGCCCGATTTTCCAGGAAGATTGATATCCAACAGCAGCACATCGCAATCCGGGAATTCAACCAGAGATTTTTCCACGGATGAATATGCTCCTACAACATGCATTGTCGGAATGGACGAAAGCATACGCTCCAGTCCATTCCGAAAATCTGTATGATCTTCAATGATCACAACACGTATTTGATTTTTAGTATTCACTGCTCACGTTTTAATATATTCAGCATCCAGTATCAACGTGCTGTTAATTTCATTTGCCATCAATGACCCAATTGGGTCAATTGTTTTTCCACTCTCACAGTCACGCCTTCACCTGGAACAGAATTGATACTGATCGCGGCACCGACCTCCTCCGCACGTTTCCTGATATTGTGCATTCCATTTCCACCGAGTCTGGCAGCGGTTCCGTCTTCTGCCAATCCGACTCCATTATCTTTCACTTGAAGGACCACATTGTTTCCCTCACTTCCGATGCAGATCTCGATCATCGATGCATGCGAATGTTTCAAACAATTGTTCAATGCTTCTTTGAAGATCAGATACAAACCCCGGCGGATTTCTTCCGGGAGCGGCACATCAATATTCCCTTTCACATCCACCATATATCCGATACCGTTCGCACGGCAGAGTTCCGTTGTCACAAGCCGGACGCGAGTCGACAGACTCTGCAGAGTGTCATGCTTCGGCGAAACGGACCAGACAATATCACTCATCGCTTCTTCCGCTTCATTCAGTATGGAACTGGTCTTCTCGAGATACTCTCTCGCTTGCGCCGAATCTTCACCCATCGTCCGCTTTGCCGTTTCGATGAACAGACCGGCACTCCCGACAGTGGACGCGAGATCATCATGCAGGTCGCGTGCGATCTTATCCCGAGTCCTCTGCCGTTCCTCTAATATCTTTTGCTGTTGTTCCAATGCATCGATCTGACGGCGGTATTTTCTGTGAGCGGAATACCGGACGCCCCCGACGATGGCTGCAACGAACAGGGAAACAGACAGAAGCCGGAACCAAACCGTCTCCCAGAACGGCGGGACAATGGTGATTCTGATCGACCGCCCTTGCTCATTCCATATACCGTCATTGTTTGTTCCCTTCACACGAAAGACATACTCACCCGGTGGAACGTTGGTGAAGCTTGCAAACCGTCGGGTTCCAATGTAGTTCCAGTTCCTGTCCAGCCCTACTAGTTGATAGGCATATTGATTCTTTTCCGGAGATTCAAAATTGAGCGCTGCAAATTCGAACGAGAAAAAATTCTGTGTATAGGGCAACACGATCTCGCCGCCATTCAATTTATCTCTTTGATCTTCATTAAAGATCGAAAAATCGGTAACGGCGATCTTCGGAGGAATGGTGTTGGCTCCGATCTCATCCGGTTTGAATCGGACCATACCGTTGATACCGCCAAAGTACATGTATCCGCTCGTCCCCCGCTGAAATGAGTTTTGATTGTATTCCAAAGTCGGCAGACCGTCCGAAGTAGTGTAATTGGTGAATCGTTCCTGACGAATGGAAAATTTCGAGATGCCGTAATTTGTTGAGAGCCACAAATTCTCATGATCATCTTCCAGAATCCCGTACAGATTATCATTGAGCATTCCTTCCTTCTCCTGAAATCGTTTAAATCGGAAACTCCCGCCGTCCATGATCACTTTATTCAAACCGCCTCCAAGCGTAGCGATCCAGATCGTACCTGCATGGTCCTGATAGATACACATCGGTTTATTGTTCGAAAGTGAACGAGGATCCTTCTCATCGAACAGATACCGGTGGAACGAAAGATCGTCGATATTCACAGTAAGAAGTCCCTGCGTATTCGTCCCGACCCACAGTGTATTCCCCGCGGTAAGCAGGGACAGCACGTATGTATTCCCCAGACCGGAGTCGAGCGAATCAAAGAAGATCCTTCGGTGCGTTCCGTCTGCAGGATCAAATCGAATCAGTCCGCGAGCACTCCCGATCCAGAAGATCCCGTTACGGTCCTCTGCTATTGCATACAACTTATTGTATACATCTTTATACGGCGACTCTCTCTCAAAGATGATCGGCGTGAACTTCGACCGGACTTCATCATATCTGTTCAGTCCAAACCGTGTAAGGAACCAGAATCGGTCACGAGAATCTTTGAAAATGGTATGGATCGTATTATTGGAAATATCGGAATTCCACGTGGTTAATCTTTTCCATGAATCGTTCCGGGTATTATAATGGAACAGACCATCAGTCGTTCCGATCCAAACAAGCGAATCCGAAACTTCATGAATGCCGACAGGGAAACTTCCCCCGGCAAATTTCTGGAACGGCTGATGTTCGGGAATCGGAATGAATTTTTTTCGCTGCGGAAGGAGTTTACTCAATCCGATCTTCGTGCCGAACCACATCACTCCGGTCCGATCCTCGTAGATGGAATTGATCTCATCGCTGCTCAGAGTAGTAATGTCCTTCGCATCGTTTTGGATCCTTTGGAATCCGATGATCGTATGCTTCAGATCATAGAGTGCTTTATTCAACCCCTGATCGGTTCCAACCCATAATGTGCCGTGGGAGTCTTCAAATACTCTCCGGATCATATTGCTGGAAAGACTCAGTGGATCATTGGTATGGCTGTATCGAAGAACAGCATTATGTGTGTTCCAGTCGAATTCAAATATTCCGCTCCCGGGAGAATAGATCAGTATCCTTCCGTCAGTAGTCCTGTGATAATAAAGACCGTTCACAAGTTTGTCACGTTCGCGAGGATCGGTGAACAGTTCTTGTGCGAGAACTGAACCATCCTGCACGGTTGTGATCATACGCTTTGCCGCAACAAATGTGAGTCCCCGTTCGCTGGTTGTTCGGGAGAACAGAACAGAACGGATCGTGTCGAGGCGGATCTTTTGGACCGAAAAAGTGTGCGGTTCGATCCTCTCCACTTCAGTCGCATTGGATGACCAGATATAGCCGGAACTATCCTGCCCAATATAACTGACAGAGAAAAGTGCAAGACCCGTATGCAGAGTATCATTATAGAAGGTATTTTTAAAAGTATTGCTCTTCTTATCGAACCGGTTCAATCCTCCGCCGGCAGTGCCGATCCAAAGATATCCGTCTTTGTCCTCAAAGATATAGTGGATACTGTTGCTGGAAAGTGAATTACTGTCGAGATGATCGTGCCGAAATTGGACGAAGGAATACCCGTCAAATCTGTTCAAACCATCCCACGTTCCAACCCAGAGGAATCCCTCACGGTCCTGAATCACC
>CAIVNT010000269.1 GCA_903907305.1 uncultured Ignavibacteriota bacterium | reverse complement strand
TGCCAAGGAAGTTCGCAAAATATTAGCGAATAAGAAGCTTGCGATAGCGCGCGCAGATCATCTCATTGTCATTTCAGAATCTGTTAAAAAAGATCTGATCGAATATTATTCTGTGACCGACAAAAAAATTACGGTCGTCTATCTGGGAAATTCGGTGAAGACGAGGAATAAAACTGATCGTATGACAATGCTGAAGAGTTTGCCATCATCATATCTTCTCTTTGTAGGGAATAGAGAAGGATACAAAAAGTTTCTTTTTGCAATCCGTGCTCTCTGTGAAGTGCTGCGGGAACATGACCATTTGCACATCATCTGTACAGGAAAAGGCTTCTCTACAGAGGAAACAGACCTGTTCCGGGAATTGGGGATTTCAGAACGGATGCATCATCACTTTGCTTCGGATGATGAATTGAGCGGATTGTATTCAAATGCTCGTGCGTTTATTTATCCTTCGCAATATGAAGGCTTTGGAATGCCGATCATCGAAGCGATGAGCAACGGCTGTCCGGTGATCATGAGTAATACCAGTTCCTTCCCGGAGATCGGCGGAGACGCAGGATCGTATTTTGATCCTGAAAATGGTGATGCGCTCAGGACTGCTGTGACTGAGTGTCTTGATGATGATCACGTCCGTTCCGAACTGGTAAGAAAAGGATACGAACGCTCTGGGTTGTTTTCATGGGAGAAAACTGTGATTGAGACTGCCGACGTGTATCGAAATGTATTGAAATCGCACAAAAAATAATCATCACTATGACCAATCAACCGCTCGTTTCCATTATTATGGCAAGCTTCAATTCTGAACGGACGATCTTGCATGCGATGGAATCCGTTCTCTCACAGACATATCCGAATATTGAACTTATCGTGATCGACGGCGGCTCGACCGATTCTACTCCGCAGATCATCGAATTATTTGAAAAGAAAATGCAGGGAAGAATGAAGTGGATATCCGAACGGGACAATGGTATGTATGATGCGATGAATCAAGGTCTCGCAAGATCCTCCGGCGAGTTGATAGGCATTCTGAACAGCGATGACTGGTATGAATCCGACGCTGTTGAAACGATGATGCACGAATATCAGAACAATCACACAGCGGTGTTATACGGTATTTTACGTTACGTGGAAGACGAAAAGGAAACGATGCTTTACCGGATGCATCACGATTCACTAAAGGATGGTATGATCACTCATCCCACCTGTTTTGTCCCGAAAGCTCTCTATAGTGAATTTGGATCGTTCGATCTTGGGTACCGGCTTTCTTCGGATTATGAATTGATGCTGAGGTTCCAATCCAAAGGCGTTCAATTTATTCCGGTCGACAAGATCATCGCAAATTTTTCGCATGGCGGTTTATCCACGATAAATACAGATGGTCTTATCGAGGGATTTCGTATTCGAAATGCTTATGGTCATATCAGTAGCAGACAAATGCAATGGGGAATACTTAAACTCAGAATCAAATCCATTCTGAAATCAGTAAGGATCAATGCGTAAGTCTATCGTATGACATCCTCCGGAAAAATATCGGTGATCATTCCCTGTTTTAATGGCGGACGATTCCTGTCGCAGACGCTGGAGAGTCTGTTGTGGCAGACGTATCCGAACTGGGAATGTATCCTGATCGACGATGGGTCAACGGACAACAGTCGTGAGATCTTCCGCACATTCGAGGAGAAGGATCCCCGCTTTGTCTATCTGAATCAAAACAACAGCGGACCTTCCGTAGCGCGGAACAATGGAGTCGCGCGGG
>CAIVNT010000268.1 GCA_903907305.1 uncultured Ignavibacteriota bacterium | reverse complement strand
CGTCCCCCTTTTCCATCCTCTATCTCGATATCCGGTATATGATTGAATGCGATCCTCGCGGGAGAGGATTCGAGAGCAGTATGTGCATCCCCAAAATAGAGCGCACTCTTCCCAAACCGCAAATTCAATTCATCCACGGCAGCATTCAGCGCAGTGGACCGATCTTCATTTTCGAACAGAGACGGTGTATGATCAGCATTGGGTTTCAGATGTAATAAAGTCACTGAAACCTGAAGCGGCTTTTCCTTCATCAGTGGACTACGTTCCAGCATCTTCGTCAATGCTTGGATCAATATCAGTGTATCGGAAGTTTCCGTTACCGTTAGTTCATCATCCCAGTTTTTTTCATCATAGTACCGGATGCCGACATGGATCATCTGTGTCCGGTATTTCATATCGCGCAGACGCATCGCGGATTTCTGCAGCATTCTGTGAAGAACAGCGTGTGCACCGGGAATATTCCGTTCCTGCGGTGTGAGCATGTGTGAATGACCGATAGTCGTATGTTGTGTTTCAGGTATGACCGGTTCAATTCCGCGAAGACGCTCATACATCCTGTCCCCTTCAACTCCCCCCCACACTTTCCGCAGCAGCTCCCTTTCTGAAGTGCAGAGCTGTTCAACGGTATAGATACCGTTGCGGTATAATCGCTTCACCATGTTTCGACCGATTCCGGTCAGATCCTGCAGTTCAAGACGATACAATACCTGCGGAAGTTCTTCCTGCTCGATCACAACAAGTCCGTTCGGTTTCTGCATATCCGATGCAGTCTTTGCCAAAAAGATATTCGGTGCGATTCCGATGGATGCCCGCATCAATTCACCGACATCCTTCGCGATCGTCACCTTGATCCTCTGTGCAAGTGCAATGGCATTCTCTTTCAGCTGCTGAGTTCCCGAAAGCGTGCAGGCCATTTCATCAATGGATTTCACTTTATACACGGGAACACAGGATTCAACGGATTCGATCAGGCGGTGATGGTATTGAACGTACACAGATGGACGGGCGGGAAGAATGATGACTTCAGGACAAAGATTACGCGCCTCTTTTGCGGAAGTGCCGGTGCGGATTCCGAATTTCTTCGCTTCATAACTTGCTGCGATACAGGCAGTATTTTCCGCCATCACAGGGAGGACCACCACCGGTTTACCGCGAAGATGAGGCTGTTCCTGCTGCTCTACGGAAGCAAAGTATGCGTTGAAGTCGATGAAGAGGTAGCGAAGAGGCATGGAAGAGTTAAGTAATTACAAAATTGCAGGATTCCAATACTATCAAATACTATGCATAAATAAATCGAATGGAATATTGTGTCCCCATCGTGTAATACTGCAATCTTGAAATGTTTTATCTCTCTTTATTTCGTTTTTACTTCTGTTACTAGAGGTACCGAAGCGATCACTCTCCGCGCACGGACAAATCGTCTACGATCGGGTTCATCGTAAATGGGAGATGCAGGATCGAAACTATTAATGCGTACTTTCCCGGATGAATGGATGAATTGTCTGCCGCCGAGATAGATTCCGACATGAACAATCCTTTCCGGTTTCTTACCGTCCGCTTTACGACCAAAAAATATCAGATCACCTTTGCGGAGATTCTCGAACTCATTTCCCGGTTCGATCGATTCACCTTGCTCGGCCTGCTGATTCGCATCCCGGTTTAACTGCTGTCCATTCAGCAAATAGACCGTCCGCGTAAATCCGGAACAATCAACCCCTTTCGGAGAAGTTCCGCCCCATAGATAGGGAACACCTAATAAGAATTTTCCGGTCCGTTCGATATTATCAGCAACAGGAGTCAACTTCTGTCCCCACAATGCGTAATCGATCACCGATCTCTTATGAATGAATCCCTCCCGTCCATCCGCCAAGCCGACCTTCGTCCACTCACCGTTCGTTCCGAGATCCTTCAGCACTCCTCCTCCGGTAATATCGCAGACGGGAAATGACTGCGGATCCGGCTGTTGCAGGATGAATCCAAAATACGATGTGACAAACACGCGTCTTGAATTATTCCATTCTTTTGCTGACCCTTCCGTTACTCGGATCATCTGATCGGGATCAGCCCATCCGAGATACTTGTCGGCGGATTGGACGTAAACCCATCCCCCTTTTTTCTTCAGTATCTTTACAGTTGCTCCCATCAGTATTTGAGAGCCCAGTTCAGCATCCTCACCCGGATCAATCCTCATATTAGCTACACTCACGGTGATGATCCCCCATTTCTTCTCACCAAGACGTTCATCCGGAAGCACTGCAATACTGTCGATGACATTCTTATTCTCATTCGACAACACTTTCAGTATCTCATCTTTTGCATCCTGACGTTCCACGTCTCCGACGGCAATAAGATTTTTTCCCCGTTCATACGTTCTAACGTTAAAGACTGCCGTTCGTTTATCCGGTGCATATTTCTTTTGCAACGCAGCGATTCGTTCAAATACTTTCTCTGTGGCAGGTTCTTCGGAACATCCAACGAGAAACAATGCAATAATGCTGACGATAACAATTGGTTTCATAAGGTTACGATTTTTTTACTGAGTGAGATGATGGTATTCCATTCTTTTTCGGTGACCGGCTGAATGGACAGACGACCGATCCTTACCAGCGGCATTGCGGAAAGTTCTTTAATATTTTTTACGGCGGCAAGTGTGACGGGATTTTTCAACGCTTCCATCGGCTGGATGTCCACAACAACAAGACGTTCATCCTTTTCAGCGGGATCGGGATACGGATCAGAAACGATCTTTGCAATACCAACGATCTGCTTTTCCTT
>CAIVNT010000267.1 GCA_903907305.1 uncultured Ignavibacteriota bacterium | reverse complement strand
ACCGGGAAGAGAGACCATCGGCTCATCATTTCCCATCACGCTCAGTTCGATCTCGCGCGGTTTGTTCACCGCTTTTTCCACCAGCACTTTCCTGTCATATTCGCCGGCAAGATGTATCGCCGCGATCAGTTCCTTGCGGTTGTGCGCTTTGCTGATACCGACACTTGAGCCCTGATTGGGCGGTTTCACGAAGCAGGGATATTTCAGTTTCCGTTCGATCTCCGCAATCAGCTCTTTTTCTTTTTTCGCATATTCAGAATAGAGGAAGGCAATCCCTTTCGCGACCGGGATCCCCGCTTGTTCCAGCAATTGCTTTGCCACAACTTTATCCATTCCGACCGCGGAACCAAGCACACCGGCACCGACATACGCAATATCAGCCAATTCAAAGAGTCCTTGGATTGTCCCATCCTCACCGAATGTTCCGTGGATCACCGGAAAGATCACATCGATCTTCTGTCCGTTCTGCGGGAACGCGCCGCTGACATTCACCAGAGATTGTTTCCGCGGATCCGGGAGGATGACATGTTCGGGAAATTGTTCGATGGGAGATTTATCCCTCAACAGTTGGATCACATTCACTGTACTGAGCCATCGTCCATCCTTTGCGATGCCGATCGGAACAACTTCATATTTCGTCTTATCCAACGCATTGATCACCGATGCTGCCGAGACGATGGATACTTCATGTTCTGCGGAACGGCCGCCGAACAGAACACCAATTTTTAGTTTAGGATGCATAGATTTTCAGATTGATACATTTTATCATCGGTTCATTGTTCAATGTCTGCCATACTTTGCCGTGTTGTATGATGCAGCAAATATCGCAAGGAGTTCATTTGCTTCTTTTAACAATGGTTTCATATTTTCACCGGTGGCGATATTTGACTCGACAAGTAATTCAAGCCACAATACTGTTTCATCGGATTCTTCTACAACGATACCGAGTTTGGCAACGAATTCTGCTTTTGACCGTCCTCGGCAGGCGGCACGGTAATTTGCTGCTATCGATGTTCCGGACCGTAGCACCTGTTTTCCCAGAACACGCGCTTCATCGGTTCATTGTCACATTGAAAAGCCATCAATGATTCAATGAATAAATGAACCGATGTTTCAATCTAATGATATTTCCCGCTCTCAGGTAATGATTTCCATTGGTCCTTCGGCTCAAAATATTTCCAAAGCGTCCTCGAAACATTTCTGAGCAGAACATATCCCTCATTCTCATTCACCCAGCTTTCGTCCTGCTGATCCTTTGTGATCACACAAAAGACATAATCTCCATGCGGCGCATTCACCAGCACCACTTCGGATCGCGATTGATTCACCGCTCCCTGTTTGGATGCTGTATGAACATACGGAGGGATCTCAGACAATGCTTCACCATCCCAATAGATACGCGCCATGTTTCGATACATTCGTTCACTCGCCCAGGGGGAGATCATTTTCCCTTCGCGGATCTTCACGACGAGCTCTGCCATTTCGCGTGGAGTCGTCACTCCCCATCCGTAGAGGGAACGCATCTCTTCTCTTCCCGGTGTGCGGGAATTCACACGGGTCACGGCAAAACCATTCTCTACCATGATCTGATTGATACGTGTTCCTGTCCCTGCCAGCATCTGACACCACAGACTTGCCGTGTTGTCGCTCGTCGTGATCATCAACATCACTACTTTGCTCAGACTGATCTTCCCTGAATCTTTCAGCGTGCCGACGACATCTTCACCGGGATAGATCAGCGAATCACGGAAGACCAGCAGTGAATCGTACCGTAATTCATTCCGCTCGATCTTATCCATGATCCCGTTCATGATCGGGACCTTCACCATGCTCGCCGTTGGGAACATCGTATCGGCATTGATCTCGACGGTCTTGCCGGTTTTTAAATGGCGGACATAGATACCAACACCCCCTTTGAAATCTTTCACCAGTTCTTGAAGTTTTTTTGTGAGGACTTTATCAGGTGATGATCTGGGGAATGATGACTTCGTTTGAGAAAATGCGCACGATACAAGAATCAAAAGAAATAGAAATTTTTTCATATTTTGAACCATTACAGCTGGCCAAGAAATGCTGTCATTCCCGCACGCTTT
>CAIVNT010000266.1 GCA_903907305.1 uncultured Ignavibacteriota bacterium | reverse complement strand
CAGGATGAACAAGGTGCGGCACGCGCCGAAGGATACTTATAATGCAAGAATATTTTTGAGAATTGGTACTAGTATCTTTTTATTCTTCCCAACTATCCAGCATTTCCCTCTTAGTCTTTCGTGTCCCGCCACTCGAGGATCTTCTCTTCATACTGCGACACGAGGATCTCTGCAAGTTCCTTATCCGCCGATTCTGCATGGACGTGGAAAGTCGGTTTCGCTCTGTCCGGCCACATCAGAACGGATGTTGATTGGTTCTGATCGAGGATGAGTTTCACGCCATCCAACAATATACGGTGCGGCTGATTGTCCGTATCCTTCATCAGATAACGCATCACACGTCCTTTTTTATCCCACGGAACGTGGATAGTCTTTTTGTTCATATGCAGCTTCGGTACTTGCTTATCCAACGTACCGAACCGCGTGTTGGCGATGGCAAGCATTTCCAGGATCTTTGCGACCGAATACATACCATCGCTCGCAAAGAGGAAATCCGTAAAGATAAATCCACCTTTTGTTCCGCCGACAAATTTGATATCCTCCTTCGTCGCTGCTTCCATCAGTGACAAATGGCTGTCGCGAGTCTTCACGACCGTTACTCCCATATGTTCCGCGATCAGATCGATCTCTGCGGAAGCGGTGATGGGGACGGCGATCTTCTTTACTTCCGGATACACCGTAAGGAAGAGGTGAGTGACCAATGTGAGCAGACGGTCCGTATCGATGAACTTTCCATTCTCATCCACAATAAGGCAGCGTTCCGCCCCCGCGTCAAGAATGAAGCCGACATCATAGCCGAGCGAAGTGACGATGTGGGAGAGCTGCTCCACATTCGAGTCAAACTCTTCCAGGGTCCGCGTGATCTTTTTGGAATCGAGATATGCATTCTGCGAAAGCACCTGCGCTTCGAACGAGCCGAGGATATTCGGGAAGATGGAAGAAGCGATACCGCTGGAATAATCGATGACCAGTTTGAATTTGGATTGTGCGATGGCCTCCACATTGATCGTGGAGAAGAATTTCTGGATATAACTTTCCTGTGCACGTTCCGGGAACGTGACGCCGCCGACGTCATCCTGCTTCGCGCGCGGGAAATCCTCGCCGAAGAAGAGACGTTCGAGAGATTTCGTTTTGCTGGTCGGGAGGTCCTTTCCTTTTGAATCGAAGAAGATAATATCACTGAGATTCTTGTCGAAGGGAGATTTGCGGACGTGAATGCCCCCGGAATGTTTTCCACTCCGGAGTTCCTGACGGAGGATCGGAATAGAGACCGCGCGCAGATCGCCGGCATCAACTCCTGCGGACATCAGTCCGCACATGATCGCGCGGTTCATCATTCGCGACACGTTGTCCGAATCGCGGCTCATCAGTATGGTCTTTCCTTTTCCAACAAGACCGCCGAATGCAGCGCCGATCTTTGCGCCGAATTCAGGGTTCATCTCGATGTTGGAGAGTCCCGTAATGCGAGCATCGGTAAAGAGATCCTTCAGCCATTTATCTTCCCACACGAGGGAGCGGGTAAGGACTGCGCCGTCTTCAACTTCTTTTTCCGGCCATAGTTTGATATTGGGAGCGAGTTTAGCTTCTTTTCCGATGACGCATTTATCCGAGATATACACATTATCGCTGATGAGGGCATAGTCGCCGATAGAACACCATTTTGCAACAACGCATGAGGTCAGTTCAGCACCTTTGCCGATCTTCGAATCTGACCAGATGACGGAGTTGCGGATGACGGCACCGTCATCGACGACGCAGTCATTCCCGATTACGGATTTGATGATCTTCACATTCTTGCCGATCCTGCAGTTCTTGCCGATCAGCACGGTTCCCTGAAGATTGTCATTCGATGTTTCAATCGTCGTATTCGGACCGACGTACGCACTGCCAATCATATTTCCTTCGTGCTGCAATTTCACACCGTCATCCAGTGCATCAAGATGAGCTTCCTGATATTCGTTCAGGTTGCCGACATCGCGCCAGTATCCTTCTGCAATGTATCCATACAATCCCATATCCTGTTCGAGCATTGCGGGGAAGAGATTCTTGCTGAAGTCGAATTCCTTTTGATACGGGATCAATTGAAGCACTTCGGGTTCTATAATATAGATGCCGGTGTTGATGGTGTCGCTGAAGACCTCGCCCCAGGATGGTTTTTCCAGGAATCGGGTGATCTTTCCGTTGTTGTCCGTAATGACGACACCGAAAGCGAGTGGATTTGTTGAGCGCGTGAGTACGAGTGTGGCTTTCGCTTTCTTCTGCTCATGGAACTCGATCGCTTTCGTCAGATCGAAATCCGTCAGCACATCGCCGCTGATGATGATGAAACGCTCATCAAGAAAATCCGCAGCGTTGCGGACGCTTCCTGCAGTTCCGTAGTCCGCTTCCGCTTTCCGGTACTGCATCTTAATGCCGTACTTCGATCCGTCACCAAAGTGACCGGTGATGATATCCGGCTGATAGAATAGTGTTGAAACGATCTCAGTGATTCCGTGCTTCTTTAACAGATCGACGATGTGGTGCATCATCGGTTTGTTCATCATGGGCACCATGGGTTTTGGAATGTTGCAGGTGAGGGGGCGGAGTCGTGTGCCGAATCCGCCGGACATTATGACTGCTTTCATAGGAATGCTCGATTGGTCGTTGATGGATTTTCTGTTTTGAGTGTAGGTAAAAATTGAAATGCGTGCAACATCTATTTTTACAAAGGAAACTTAAAGAAAACTCTCACGGATTAACAAATGTGATCAATTCCTCATTGACTTTAGGGCGGATTATGGCTAAATTCAGCAAGTTTTTTGCGGTTTCTCAACGTTCAAGGACTCATTAATGCCGGAAAATCAGCAAGGACTCCTACAGACTAATATGTTGCGAAACCTATTAGAAGAGGCTGTTCTTATCGGTGTTGGAGTCCTTCTCGTTTTTTTGGGAGTGTTCAGCAAAGTACCGTTGACCAGCATTGCGTCCGTTGGTATCGGTGTTTTTCTTTTCTATACCGCATACAAATCCTACCGAAGTAAATTCAGCAATAACGAAGTTGATGAGGATCTTGCTGAGAGTGAGGAGCCGGAAGAAGAAGAGGGATACAACCGTAACGAAGAATATTTTGAAGAGAAGCAACAGGAAGATGAATACACTGAACGTCCGGTGATTCCGTTCAAACGGACGGAATCACCGGAACCCGCGAGGCAAAAGCGTGAATCTGTTCAGATACAAAGCAGCTTTACTGCGGACGATTTTTTCGAGGAGAAACGAACAGCACCAATGAGTCAGGCCGAACCCCAGAGCGAATTCAACAATTTACTTTTAAAAGCATTACAGATCGTCAAAGAAGTCTGCTTTGCCCACTCCGTCACATTCTTTTGGGTGAAATCCGAAACGCGTCAATTGGTGATCGAAGGAAAGATCACTGATTCATCCGCATTCACATCCGAACGGAAGATCCCTTTTGGTCCCGACATTGTCAGTGCTATCGGAATCAACGGCCACCCGCAGATGATCAACAACATCCTCCCTGAGACCGAACGGAACATTCTGAGTTACTACAAGAGTCTGCAGGACATCCGTTCGTTCATCGGTGTGCCGGTCTTCTATGCGGGAGAATCGTCATCGCAGCCGATCGGCGTGCTTGCGGTGGACAGCAAAGCGGCGGATGCATATGGTGAAGAGACCTTTGCCATGCTTTCGCATATGTCCAAACTGATCTCATCCATGCTCATCAGCTACACGGAAAAATACGATCTGTTTGCGGATGTGAAACTGATCGAAGCAGTTGCAACATTGAAACGAAAAATTTCCGATCATCCCCCCGTCAGTGCGTCAGTGAATGCATTGTCCGGTGAACTGGAAAATTTGATCACCTGGGAATCCATCACCGTTGTGTTGTATGATGAAGGACAGCGGGCGTGGGCGGTAGCATCGACGCGTGTTCGCGGAAATGACCGCTTTGTATCACCAAAACAGCTGGTCGATTTCGACGGAAGTATTGTGGGACTGGCGATCCGCTCCAACATGCTGCAGACGGTGAATCTGTCGCAAAATTCAAAGATCATCTTCAACGATCACGAAAGCACATCCGATGTTTTGAAACACGGAATGATGGTGATCGCGCCGTTCTCGTCTGGCGGGAAATGTTTTGGAGCAGTAGTGGTGTCGGACCGAAATGCGAATGCGTATTCCAAAAAAGATATTGCAGCGATACAGTTCCTCGCTTCCACGATCGCTCCGGAGTTCGAGATCACGGAACTCAATACGATCCTGAACGAACACATTGCGGTGGATGAACTGACCGGAACGCTTTCGAAAAAATATTTTACCTCACGTCTGCATGAAGAATTGTTCCGTGCAACAGAGCGGGAAGAGGATCTGAGCCTCGTGTTTGTAACGGTGCACAATGCAGCGGATATCCAGCAACGGTATGATGTTGACGGGAAAGACGGAGCTTTGATCCATGTAGCGCGGCATCTGCGTGCAAGCATCCGTCCGTATGATGTTGTTGCGAGAGTTGATGCAACGACCTTTGGCATTGTCCTTGCCGACACTATCGCGAATGATGCGTTCCTCTGGGCTGAAAAACTCCGCATGGCGATCGCCGGCAGCGTGGTGACTGTCGGGAAGAAAAGTTTCTCCATCTCTGTAACCATTGGAGTGAGCGGTGCATCCTCGAAGATGACCGGTGATGAAATCGTGAAGAATGTATCACACGTGCTGGACCTTGCGAAAAAAGCAGGGGGAAATATCGTGAGAGTATTCTGATGAAAATGAACGGGAAAGTAATTTGCGTCGTGTTGGACGGTGTCGGGATCGGTGCTTCTCCCGACGCGCATCTCTATCACGATGAGAACGCCAACACATTCTGCAATACCGCTCGCGTCACCGGCGGTCTCTTCATGCCGAATATGGCGGCGCTCGGACTCGGAAATATTGCTGAGATAAACGGCGTACCGAAAAATTCTTCTCCGGCTGGAAACTTTGGCAAGATGCGTGAGGTTTCAAAAGGAAAGGACAGCACTACGGGACACTGGGAATTCTCCGGTATCATCATGGAGAAAGATTTTCCGTATTATCCGAACGGCTTCCCGAAAGATGTGATCAATGCATTCTGCGAACTGACCGGATGCGGTGGTATCCTCGGAAACAAGGCTGCTTCCGGAACAGTGATCGTTGATGAACTCGGACCGGAACATGAGCGGACAGGATTCCCGATCATTTAT
>CAIVNT010000265.1 GCA_903907305.1 uncultured Ignavibacteriota bacterium | reverse complement strand
AAGCGCTTGAACGATATCACATTTCACAAACAGCGACTTGCTTCAATGTATCACAACGGACTGAAGAACGATTTTATCAAGCCTGTTGTGCAACAGGATCATGTTGATGTCTTTCATATCTATAATGTCCGGCATCCAAAACGGGACGCTTTAAAAGAATATCTTCTAAAAAATGAGATCAAAACGGATATCCACTATCCCGTTCCTCCTCATAAACAAAAAGCGATGAGCGGTGTAATCACAAACGATCATTTCCCGATCTCCGAGGAGATCCATGACACCACGCTCAGTCTGCCGATATCACTTTGTCACTCAGAGAATGAGATCCTTCGCGTGATAGAAGTGATGAACAAATTCTGATCACCTGCTGTTCTTCGTAAGATGAATATCGGCCATGCGAATAAACACCTGTTTCAACACAAAGAATATTACCACGCCGATCGGTATTGCTATCAGCGCCCACGCAATCATCCCCCGCACATTAGTCCACCATAATGACTGAATGGTCCCGAACAGGTCTGACTGCAACATTGAAAAGATCAACGGAAAGTCCAGCGGGACAGGAGCCACGCCGAATAATTTTTCACCGACACGGATAAAAGGTATGAATAGGAGCAATTGGAAAGGATAGACAAAGTAGTTGATCAACTGAATGGCCGGAACATTCAGTCTCAGGATCAATGCAACCGATGTGCAAAGTATTGTTGTTGACCCGAGCATTGGGAACGTACCAATAGTGATACCCAGTGCTACGCAGAGGGCAAGTTTTTCCGGTGAAAGTCCCTGTTTCAGGAAACTCAATAACGGCGCGGCAAGTTTTCGCTGGAAGAAATCCATCATTAAAATACGGTAGTTTGTAGTATACGGTCTTCCTTTGTAACACGGAGAGTGGCGCGCAGGTTCAATGCATCTCCTATCCGAGATTTTGTAGAATTTTTAACAAGTCATTAATTTTACAGGCAAAATGCTTCGGTAAATCTTCAGCCGGGATTTGGCAGATGTTTTGTGCTCTCATCCGCCCAAAGGAGAACGAAATGTCAGCAGTTACCGATCAAAAAACCTAGAGATACGATCCATTGAACCGAACGGAACTGGATATTCGTGAAAGAGAGAGGATCATGAAAAGGATCTTCCAGAGTTCAGTCTATAAGGAGTTTATAAATCAGTGGGGAGCAATTCTGCAGAGCCGGAAGATCAATATGCAGTAATTCATTCCGTCATCTCCTTTAGGCATGTTACACTCCCAGCTTTAACCTGTCCGCCAATTTTTGCGGCAGGCCGGCGCTGATGATCTTTGCCGCGGCCGCATCCACATTATAGTCGACGCGGACATGTTCTATTGAGAACTGTTCGTCATCGAATACGAGGAAACACGCTCTCCAGTCGCCGTCCCGCGGCTGACCAATACTCCCTGCATTCACAATGAACCTTTTCCCTGCAGTCACCTTTGTCGACACGGAATCTTCACAAAATATTATCGGACGGTGAGTGTGACCGATGAAACAGATGTCATTATCGAACGCTTCAAAACTCTCTGCGGCTTCGTCCTGTGTAAAGAGATACCGGAAGAACTGAGGCAGGTCCGGTGAGCTGTGAACGAAGAGAGCCTTTCCGGATTCAAGCGAGTACGGCAGACTGCTCAGAAAATCGACATGGTCTTTCAGGATGATCGACCGTGTCCATTCCACTCCGAGTTTAGCAATGAGACTGAAATTCTCGATGGAAAGCTCTCCCGTTACCGCCTTATCATGATTCCCTACGACCGAACGGATATTCCTGCTCCGGATCAGATCGACGCATTCATTCGGGCTTGCACCATACCCGACAATGTCGCCGAGACAGATGATATTGGAGATGTTCATTGAGTCTATGCGTTCAAGAGAAGACTCCAATGCTTCTACATTCCCATGGATATCGGATATGACGGCTGTTTTCATTGAGTAAATGTAATAATATTTTCGTGAAGATGGATGACTATCTTTGGGATGAGTCAAAAATTTCGTAGTTTGAGTATGTTCTCACCAATCTGAAAGAGTATGAAAAAGACCATAACTGCAAAACTGAAGAAAATAAAACTGATCGCAACGGATGTTGACGGAGTTCTCACGGACAGCGGAGCATATTATTCCGAAGAGGGGGTTGAGTTGAAAAAATTCAACATCCGTGACGGCATGGGAGTGGTGCTGTTGAGAAAAGCCGGCTATAAGGTTGCAATTGTGACCACGGAGAATACAAAGATCGTCGAAAAAAGAGCGCAGCGTCTGCAAGTGGACGATCTGCATCAAGGTGTCTACAATAAGATGGTTGCGGTCGAAGTGCTCAAAAAGAAATATGCGCTGGAATGGGAAGAGATCGCTTTCATCGGGGATGATATCAATGACATCGAAGTGATGAAGAAGGTCGGATTTGCCGCTGCGCCGGGGGATGCCACAGCGATCAACAAGAAGATCGCCGACTATGTCACAAAGACTGACGGAGGTCATGGTGCTGTCCGTGAGGTGTGCGACCTGTTCCTTGCATTACAGTGGAAAGGTGATGCCATCTCGGAGTTGTGGTTGAGAAAATAGACCGCTCGTGGAAAACGTCCTCTTCATATCGTATTTTTGGCCCCCCTCCGGTAAAGCTTCCCTGCATTGGCCGCTCTTCGTGATGAATAATCTTCGCAAATTCGGGTGGAGACCGAGTGTGCTGACGGTGGACGGAGATTCATTTTCCCATACGGATATCAGTCTTCTGAAATTCGTTGATCGGGATATGACCGTCGTAAAGACCGCCGCCAATGAACCGTTCAATCTGTACCGGAAATTACTTGGGAAAAAATCCGGAGCACCTCTCGTTGCATCCGAATCCATCTCCACAGCAAATACGGACTGGAAACACAAACTTTCCATCTGGATCAGGATGAATCTGTTCGTTCCCGATGCAAGGATAGGATGGTATTTTTCCGCTGTGCGAGGGGGACGGAGTATCATAACGAAGGAGAAACCCAAAGCGATCATTTCTATAGGACCTCCTCACAGTTCACATTTGATCGGTAAAAGATTGAGCAAGGAGTGTGGAATTCCACATATTCCCGTATTGATCGATCCGTGGGTCGATATTGTGTATTACAAAGGATTCAAGCGTAGTCCCCTGACATTACTTCTGGATAATTATTTTGAGCGGTCAACATTCAGAAATGCCAAAAAGATCATCTTTGTCACAAAGAGTTCTCAGGAAGATTATCAGAAAAAATATCCTTGGCTCGCTGAGAAATCGAGTGTTCTTTATTGGGGATATAACGAAGAGAATTTTTCGGTTCAGAAACTGCCTTCCAACACCGAAACGATACTTCACGCAGGGAATATCTTTGATTATCAAAATCCTATCGGACTTTGGAAAAACGTAAAAGCTGAAATTGAAAAAGGGCGGAAACTGAGAGTTCGTTTTGTCGGGACGGTCAGTCCTGAGATAAAGACGGCGATTTCACTAACGGGATTGGATGAGTTTACTGATTATCTCGGCTTTCTGCCGTATCAGCAGGTCGTTCAGGAAATGATGAATGCCACATTCCTTCTTGTTTGCGCAACTGAGAGTAGGCACGTTCCGGGGAAATTATTCGAATATTTGCGAACGGGAAACAGGATCATCGCTTATGGGGATGATAATAAAGAAATAGGTGATATCCTTTCTGATTCCAAAGCGGGTATTTTAATACCGTATCATTATAACGAACGGGATATTTTTGACCGGTTACAAAATATTTCGCCGGATTCCGGCGCTGCAAAGCGGTATAGCAGAGAAAATATCGCTCACCAACTCGCGGAATTGCTGAAATCCACTGTATAGTCTGCTTTTTGAATAATCCTTCCCAGAGTAAACTCATCTTGCAAGCCAGTCAATATTTTAGTAAATTTCAAGTAATTTGTGAAGAAAAGACAGTAATAGTAATGTAATTAAGAGACTATTACAGGCAATTGTGCCGGGGAAAAACAAGTGTGAATCCCAATAATGGGATCAGTATTAACAAGAGACATCTGAGATAGTATTGCCGGATAGTCATTTCCACAATGGGGCACTTTGGCAAAGCCACCAATTTGTGAATTGACCAGCAAGGCCCCAGCGGGTAGCGATACATCTCAGACTTAAATTTCAGAAGAATATCGAGTCTCTCCCGAGGGGATCCTCGAAGAGTCCTTCGGGACTCGTTGCTCCGCTTCTCTCTGCAAGTCGTAGGCGGAATGACATGGATTCGGAATTTTTCAGAAGTCTCAACATATAAAACCCTACAAGTGAAAGAACTTGTTTGTGTTGTGAAAGGCTAACGTTGTAAATGAAAAAGGAAATTTTGATCAATTCCGTAGGAAATGAAATACGGATTGCGATCACCGAAGAGTCAAGATTGGCGGAATTATTCGTCGAAACACCCGAAAAAGAAAGAATGGTAGGGGATATTTATTTTGGTAAAGTAGCCAAAGTGATGCCCGGAATACAGGCTGCATTCATCGATATCGGTTTGCCGCAGGATGCGTTCCTTCACTTCTCTGATATTAGCGATGTGCAGGATGAATATAATGCAATGCTGGATGACGAGGATGATGAAGATGAAGAGGATGAACATCAAGAGAATGCCGCTGCACCTGCGCCTAAAAAACCGCGTCCCGAAAAGAAGCCCCGCGAAGAACAGCGACGCAAACCGGTAACGCTGCAAAAAGGACAGGAAATCATCGTTCAGATAACGAAGGAACCTGTTGCAAAAAAAGGAGTTAGAGTCACATCTCAAGTGTCTCTGCCGGGACGATTCCTCGTCCTTCTGCCGTTCGACGGCAAAGTGGGTATCTCCAAAAAGATCAGCAGTTTCCGTGAGCGCCGGCGGTTACGCCGTTTGGTCCGCAGCATCCTTCCTGCAGGATTCGGTGTAATTGTCCGTACAAACGCTGAGAATCAGGATGAGAAGTTGTTTCTGAATGATCTTGAGTCTCTGCTTGCTTCATGGCGCGAGATCGAAAAGAGCGCCAAAGAGGAACAGCCGCCGTCATTGATCTATAAAGATATGGCGACCACATCAAGCGTGATCAGAGACTTGTTCAGTGAACAGGTAGAACGCGTTGTTACAGATGACAAGAAACTCTTCAAAGAGATCAAGTCGTATGTGAAGGTCTTCTCTCCGGAGATGGCTGACCGTGTAGAGTATTACGGTAAACGTGAACCGATCTTCGATACATTCGGGATCGAGAAAGAGATCCAGACACTGCTTGTCCGTAAAGTGTGGCTGAAACACGGCGGATACGTCATTATTGAGCAGACCGAAGCGATGACGGTAGTAGACGTGAACAGCGGACGCTACGCCGCAAGCAAAGAACAGGAAGAGAACTCACTGAAGACCAATCTTGAAGCTGCCCGCGAAGTT
>CAIVNT010000264.1 GCA_903907305.1 uncultured Ignavibacteriota bacterium | reverse complement strand
CAGGATGAACAGTTCGGCGACATCGCGCCGAAGCATGACCGAAAAACACAAGCTAACTTAATTGAAGTGGCACTAGTAATCTCAATTTTTTTCACTAGTACAATAATTGATTGCATGAATAAAAAACTCTTTCACGTTATCTCCAACACTCACTGGGACCGCGAATGGCGCTTCCCGTTCCAGCGCAATCGTCAGATGCTCGTTGATATGATCGACGAAGTGATCACGATTCTCGAGAAGGATCCTTCATACCGTGCGTTCCATCTTGACAGCCAGTCCATCGTCGTTCGCGATTATCTGGAAGCAAAACCGCACATGAAGGAACGTTTCATCTCCTTAGTGAAGCAAGATCGATTGCTCATCGGACCTTGGTACATCCTTCCGGATGAATTCCTTGTCGGCGGAGAGAATCTCATTCGTAATCTTCTGCTCGGTCACAAGATCAGCGCTGCTCACGGCGGTGTCTCCAAGGTCGGTTATTCCCCTTTCTCGTGGGGACAGATCTCGCAGCTTCCACAGCTCTATCGCGAATTCGGAATCGATCTGATCATGTTCTACCGTGGTGTGAATTCACTCGATAGTCCGAAAGCGGAGTTCCTGTGGGAAGGTGCCGATGGAACAAAATCTGTCACTTCGCGCTTCTCGACGATGCCGCGATATAATTTCTATTTTTATATCTATCGTCCCGTGATCCATAACGAAGGATTCTACGACGTGGAATATAAGTGGTCCAACGGCGGCGTGCCGTTCCATTTTGCAGACAAGCAGCAGCATGATGAGGATTTCTTTATCATCCAGCCGCTCGATGGATATTTTCCCGAAAAGATCGTTCGGCAGGTAGAACAGATCATCAAAGACCAGGCGAATGATTTCACAACAAAGCATGTCATCTGGATGGAAGGTCATGATTCCAGTGGACCAAACCATAAGACGGTCCGCATCCTTCAGGATATTAAGAAGATGATGCCGGAGCTCGATGTCGTTCACAGCACGCTGACCGAATATGCGAAGGGTGTGATCGAGAGTGTCAACAAGAATTCACTGAAACTCGTCACCGGCGAACGCCGCAGCGCTCAGTTCGACCGACGGAGCGGAAATCTGTATGGATATACAACTTCGGCCAGGATGTTTCTGAAACAAAAGAATTTTGATGCGGAACGCTGGCTTCAGTTCTATGCTGAACCGTTCGCCGTGTTCTCCGGAATGGCAGGCAGGGATATCAACGATCAATACGTTAATATCGCATGGGAACTACTGCTGCAGAACTCCGCACACGATTCCATTGGCGGTTGCAGTCTGGACGAGATCCACGAAGATATGATGCACCGGAGCAAGCAGTCCATCGAGATATCCAAAGGTATTTTCGAACGTTCGGTGAAACATATCGTCAGATCGATCGATATGTCTTCATTCCCGGCAGCAAAGAACAATTCTGAACTGTTCCTCGTCTCGTTCAATCCGAACAATGTCAGACGGGACGAAGTTGTGGAAGCGGTCATCGATATTCCAAAAGAATTCGATGCAGGCGACTTTACCGTGCTCGATCAGAACGGTAAACAGATAGAGCTCCAGCATCAGAACTCTTCCGATTTCCAGCCCGTTCTGGAACAAATGACCGACCGACCGATGTATTTCGATATGAAACGGTATCGTTCGTATCTGCATCTTAAGGACGTTCCTCCGTTTGGATTCTCAACCTTCAAAGTCCTCCCGGGAAAGAGCATTTCAAAAAAGAATGCCTCTGTCATCGCGAAAGTGAAGAACAAGCTGCCGATTCTTGAGAATGAGTTCCTTTTGGTAAAGATCAATTCCAACGGAACGCTTTCGATCACGGATAAAAAGAAAAAGTCATCATTCAAAGAGGTAGGATATTTCTTTGATGAAGGCGAAGCAGGTCATGCATGGGTGCACACACCGGTAGCACCGTTCGTCGATACATTGAGTTCCAAAGCAAAGATCTCGCTGGTCGAGAATGGTCCTCTTACCGCCGTTGTCAGCATTAAGCACAAGATGAAACTGGCGGCCGATCTGAAAGAGCGGACGAAGAAACCGAAACGATTTGGCATCGTTGATGTTGAGCTGCTCGTCACATTGAACAAAGGCTCGCGCCGTGTCGATCTGAAGGTGAACGTGAACAATACCGTTGAAAGTCATCGTTTGCGGATGATGTTCCCCACCTCGCTGAAAGCGGAATTCTCATACGGCGAAGGACAATTCGATGTTGTGAAACGAACACTCGATCGTCCCAACACAAAGGATTGGATCGAACAGCCGATGTATGATTTCCCGATGCATCAATTCGTGGATATCACGGACGGTAAGTCCGGTGCAGCAGTATTGGTAAACGGATTGAAGGAATATGAGATTCTGAACGATAAGAAGAAGACCATTGCCATTACTCTCTTCCGTGCTTTTGAATTCATCATTGCTCCAAGTTCCCGGCAGGATTATACCCATCAAAAAGGCTCGCAGTGTCTCGGCCGGCAGAACTTCGAACTCTCATTCTATCCACATAACGGGGATTGGAATAAAGGGAATGTT
>CAIVNT010000263.1 GCA_903907305.1 uncultured Ignavibacteriota bacterium | reverse complement strand
CGAACGTAGAATCATAATAGGAACAATAGAGCACATTCGGCGTAACGACTGTCCGCGAACAGGAACGTGCATTGTGAACGCTCCATGGATTCACAATTCCCGTGAGAGGATCGAGAGTGAAAATATTCCGCAGCGTGTCATTAAAGAGAAGTTTCTCTCCGGTCACATAGAATGCAGAATCGAACAGCGAATATCCATAGATGTTTCCGCTGTATGGTATCTTCCACAGCATTTTTCCGTTGACAATATTTTTTGCCGTCATGAAGCGGTGTTCCTTGCCGAGCGAATCCACCGAATAGACATTCGTGAACATGACCGAATCCTTGAACCGCACACGGTATGGGAATGCAATATCATCCTGCGTTACAGAAGACAGTGCACCGGTCTTCGCATTCAGGATGGCAAAATGATTCCTCGCTACCCCATTCACCGTTTCAAATTCACCGGTGGCGCAGAGAATGGTGTCAAACAGTACGATGTTCTGGACATATTTATAATCACCCGTAAATGCAGGTGACCATCCCGTGACCCGTTTGTTCGTTTTCACATTCACCGCTATCATACGTTCGGGAAAATATCCGCCGATGTATAACGTATCACCGGACAATGCAAGCGCATTGATATCGCCGGAAGCTTCGTACGTGAACGTCGTATTGAGGGTCTTGTCCGGATTGAGATAGGCGACTTTCGTTCTTTTGATCCCGCCGACATTTGTGAAAATTCCGCCGATGTACCAACCTCCTTTTTTGTCGGAGACGGCGCAGTACACTTCACTGTTCACTTTGGGCCAACCGGGCTGCAGTAATCCGGAATCAGCATCGACGATCGCACCGCCGCCGGCATATTTTCCTATACCACGGAACGAACCGGTCAGCACGATCTTCCCTTCGGCAACGGAAACCGTTGAACCGGAGCCACGGTGGATCACATCGATATTTTCACGGACAAGTTGAGAGAAAACACAAGAAGAGAGGAAAAAGAAGAGGAAAATGAAATTGATAAAACGCATAGCTGCCTCCGGAAGGTGGATCGGGAAAACGGAGAGATATTCCGGAGATCAGTGAAGGATGAACTCTTTTGTCAGGTTCCAACCAAGCACGGAACTCACAACCAGCAGGACCAATCCGAAGAAGCGTGTGATCTTTCTGATACGGTCCACTTCGAACTTCACTTTTTGACGTTCCACCAATTCCACCAGGGTAAAGAACCAAACGGTCACTCCAACACCCGTTCCTAATGCAAACAATGCATTATTAAGCATATTCGACTCGATCACGCGGTATCCATGGACGATACCGCCGATCGTGATCCAATATGCAAGGAAAGAAGGATTGGAAAAATACATCGCCATTCCAAGCAGGAAATATCGTTTAAAACCGGGGACATCATCGTCGTTCGGTTGAAAATGTGTCTCGGGCAGTTTACCGAATGTTGTTTTGAGTCCGTAGATGAAGAAGATGACAAAGGTGGAAACTCTAAAGATCGTATCGATCGTGGGATTTGAAACGAGGGAACCAATGCCGAACACCGCCGCACCGCAATAGATCACATCCATCAACGCCGAACCTGTGCCGATCATCAGTGCCTGCGCTGTATGATTACGCAGCGCTTTCATCATTACGGCAAGATTGATCGGTCCGATCGGGATGGTGGTCAGGTATCCGATTATTAAACCAACAAAAAATGCGATCATTGAACCCCGGAATACTCTTACAAATTATCCATATTAGATAAGGAAGTTTACAGGAAAGTGCAAGCTGATTTTCGTTCGTCGGTCTGAAAAACGGTTCAGACGGTATGAATTTACGCCGCTTCCTGATTCAATTGGAATCGTTCTTCTTCAATGATCCCTTTTTCTTTGACGGACTGAAGTATCTCAATGATAGGAGCTGCTTCATAGAACTGCATCAGAAAATTCCGGAGCTTCGCTGCGTTCGGTTCTCCTTTGAGATATCCGATGTAGAATTTCCGCATCTCAATCACAGCTCTCTTCTCTCCTTTTCTCTCCACCGAAAGGGTCAGCAGTTCAATGCACTTATCGATCCGTTCGGACATTGTCCGTTTCGGCGTCAGTTCACCGGTGGCAAAATAATGTTTCGTGTCTGCAAAGATCCATGGATTGTCGATCGCACCGCGTCCGATCATTACACCGTCACATCCGGTCTCATTAAAGACCTCTTTGATCTGTTTCGGTTCGACAAGACTTCCGTTCACAAACACAGGAATCGATACTTCTTTTTTTATTTTAGAGATCCACGAATAATCCGGATCTCCGTTGTGTCCCTGTGAACGCGTTCTGCAATGGACGGTTAAGCCCTGCACTCCGATCCCTTCCAGCATCTTTGCCACTTCGATGATCTTGATGGAAGATTCATCCCATCCGAGACGCGTCTTCACCGTTACGGGAATGTTCGTTGCTTTCACTACATTCGTCACGAGCCGCTCCATCCTTGGAATATCTTTCAGCAATCCCGCTCCCGCTCCGCGTCCTGCCACCTGTTTCACCCAGCATCCGGCATTCACATCAATAATATCCGGATTCAGTGAATCAGCCAGTTTCGCCGCCCCTTCCATCGCATTCTCATCGCCGCCGTAGATCTGGATTCCGAACGTCCGCTCCTCTTCCAAAAATCTCATCTTCTCGAATGTCTTTTTATTATTCCGCACTAATCCATCCGAATTGACGAATTCAGTGTACATAATGTCGGCACCAAGTCTTTTGCAAACAACGCGGAACGGCATGTCGGTCACATCCTCCATAGGAGCGAGGATCAAAGGACGGTCGATATTGATTTTTCCAATTTTCATTAAAAACAGTTGTTAGTGATTAGGCACTTGGCATTATGTCATCTATTTAGTTATTAAGACTTAACAGGCGCCTAATACCTAAGACCTAATACCTTCCTCGACTAATTCGATTTAATATGCTGCACAATGAACTCCGCGAATTGTTTCGTACCGACCTTTGATCTCGGATTCAGATCCTTTGTTACTTCATTCGGATTCATCAGTGTTTCACGGATCGCTCTATATATTTTTTCCGCCGCAACTGTTTCACCAAGATGATTCAGCATCATTGCTGCTCCGAGGATCAGGGCTGATGGATTCGCAATATCCTTACCGGCAATATCCGGCGCGCTTCCGTGGACCGCTTCGAAGATCGCCGCATCTTTTCCGATATTTGCTCCGGGAGCAACTCCCAGACCGCCGACAAGTCCTGAACATAGGTCAGACAGGATATCACCGAACAGATTCGTCGTTACGATCACATCGTATTGATTTGGATTCAGCACCAATTGCATTGCCATATTATCGATGATCACATCGTTGCATTGGATCTCCGGAAACTCTTCCGCTACCTTCTTCGCTACTTCAAGGAACAAACCGCCGGTGAATTTCATGATATTCGCTTTATGGACGATCGAAACCTTCTTACGGTTGAACTTCCGTGCATATTCGAATGCAGCACGAACGATCCGTTCGCTGCCGTAACGGGTAATGATACCGATCGTCTCCGCCGCACTTTTTTGAGCATCAATATAATGTTCGATTCCTGAATAGAACTCCTCGATGTTCTCGCGGAACATGACAATATCCACATTACTATAGCGCGACGGCACCCCTTCAAACGACTTTGCCGGACGAAGATTAATATAGAGATCAAATTCTTTTCGCAATGCTACGTTCACACTGCGGAATCCTTTGCCCAGTTGCGTGGTCAGCGGACCTTTCAGTGCTACTTTATTCTGAGCAATGGATGCAATGGTCTGCTCAGGGATAGGATCTTTGTGCTTTTCGATCCCCGCCATACCTGCGTATTG
>CAIVNT010000262.1 GCA_903907305.1 uncultured Ignavibacteriota bacterium | reverse complement strand
GCGGATATCGAGCAGGCGCTGGAGAAAAGCAAATGAATTATTACGCACTGATCTATTATGTTGTTGATGACTACGTAACACGGCGAACTCAATACCGAGACGAACATCTGCGGCGTGCCGGCGAGGCGAGTACGCGCGGGGAACTTGCGCTCGGCGGTGCTTTTACTGATCCTGCAGATCGTTCGATGCTGATCTTTACTGTGAACGATCCATCCATTGTTGAAATGTTTGTGCAGAACGATCCTTATTTTAAGAACGGGCTCGTTGTTCGGTATGAGATCCGTCCCTGGAAAGTCGTTGTCGGATCTATGAAGGGTTCCTTTTAATTCTTAGTGTCTCTTTGTTCTGTATCACAAGAACACGTTGTACATTTTGTTCGAAATCGAAGGAAAAACATCGATCCGGTCAAAATGTTACCCATGTTAATTTCTATTATCAAACTACTCGTTGACACTTCTATGACTTATCGACAAATTACTGATGTAATAATTCCGGTTTGAAAAGATCATTACTGTTTGGAAAAAAGGGGGGGGCAGAAATGAAACCATCTATATTTATCTTATTCTGTGTTACACTTCTCATGATTGGGTCATGTAATGTTGAACATTATCCTGTTGCACCGCAATCAACCGACCGCGGGTCGCTGCAATTTCAAAAAGTGACGCCGACCGATCCGACCGTTTCTGCATCAAGCTCCATCACCTCTCTATGGCCGCCGAACCATAAAATGCACATCGTAACATTCAGTGGACAACTTTTGAATTATGAGTCGGCATCCTATACCGTTACCGATGGCGACGGGAACATCTGTTATTCGGGAAGTTTATCCGGAGTTTCATATACTGTAGACTTGGCGCTTGAAGCAGCACGCGACGGAAAAGACAAGAACGGCAGGGTCTATACTTTCACCGCTTCCGCATTCGCCGGAAGTGCTGTTGCAAGAGTGTCGGCATTTGTGACGGTCGATCATAACTGATCCTTTGCGGTGATCATCTCTACGGCGAAACTGTGTAGTCTCGCCGTTTTTTTTGTACGCTCGTCCGAGTTATTTTGTATCTCTTGCATAATTGAAAATAGTTGTTCGAAAATTTCAGAATTAGGAATAATTTATCCGCTTTTCAGTGCAAAAGCGTAAATTGTTTCGGCACGTACTTTGCAGAATTGCGTTGCATAAGCAGTATATTTCCCAATAAATATTTGAAAATACTATGAAACGCTCATATCATTTATGGATTCTTGCGTTAATGATCACCATCGGTTCTGCCGTTTATCAGCGCATGACAGGACCTTCTTATCCTAAACATTACGTGACATTGCTGGATAGCAAAGCGATAGAACTTCTGTTGGAACGTGCGCACGGCGGGGCAACGGACCATATCGTGACCGTGAAGACGAACAATGCGAACATCACCGGGAGAGTGGAGTGGAAACGGTATAACACGAATGATTCAGCTGTCAGTGTCCCTATGACGCTGAACGGCACCGAACTTTCTGCTCCGTTACCATTGCAGCCGCCAGCAGGAAAACTTCAATACACCGTATTTATCACCGACGGTAAGAAAACATTCTCTGCATCGACGGTGATACGGTTCCGGGGTGAGGTGCCGGCGCCAGTGCTGATCTTCCATATTGCAGCGATGTTCATCGGAATGCTGCTCTCGGCGAGAACGGGATTAGAAATATTCGCAAAAGAACCGAATTATAAAAAAATGACCTACGCAACATTTGGGGTAATCACGCTTGGCGGAATGATTCTTGGACCGATGGTATTACACTTCGCATTCAATGAGTGGTGGACAGGATTTCCGTTCGGCAGCGATATTACGGACAATAAGACACTGATCGCATTCCTTGCATGGCTCGGTGCACTTTACGGCGTACAAAAATCCGCAAACCCGAAGAAGTGGATCATTGCCGCTGCGGTGATCACGCTGCTCGTGTTCATGATACCGCACAGTCTGTGGGGAACGGAATTGGATTATAATACGATGAAGACGAACTGAACGCATCACCAGCAACTCATCTGCTAAGTCGCCGAAGGTAAGTTAAGAGCGCATTCCCAAAGGGAGTTTGGGAACTAGATATAGAGGTATTACCAGGCAGAGTTTGGGAATAAGAAATAAAAAAAGCCGTCTCCTGTTGGGGACGGCTTTTTTGTTACGGTAGATTTTGCGGCTTATGCTGTGACCAAAGTATGCTCGTGAAGTTCTGTGCGGATCTGATTTAATTCATCCAGCACATCATTTTTTAAAACTGCAACCTTTACTTCAAAATCCGAATAGAGCTGCTTGTAATACGTAATGCCTTCATCAAGATTCTGCTGGAAGAGCTGATAGTATTTCATTTGTTTTTCCGAGAACGGTTTGGGTGTCTCGGCGATCATGTTCTTCAGATAATCCACATACAGCTGCAGTTCTTTTATGAACAGATTCGGACGAGTAGCTTCGTTCACGATGGAGAGTCTGCCGTAGATATGATCGGTCATTGTCTTCAGTGTGACGACCTTGTCGAAATATGCGATGTTTGGGCCGGGGCAGACGGAAACTCCGGGACCTTCGGTGCGCGTGTTCAGATTGTTGACGATCAGTGCAGATGTACCGAGTCCTACGCAGATACAGGATTTATCCACAATCGCGTCGAATTCTTTCTGGCGATCTTCCTCCTTCAATCCCTTTTCATCCAGCAGGTTGATGCGGATGTTCTGATACTGACGTGAAGCGCGGCAGATGGCCTTCTCGCCGAACTCGGTATTGAGTTGAATATATTTTTTCGGACACGCGCTTCCCGGACGTCCTTTGTCGATGTATTCCTGTTTCTCGATGTCTTTCGTATTTCCCCGCAGACTATTGAATGGAACACCGAGCGGAGAGATGTTGCTAAGATAGAGATCTTCTTCCTTTGCGTTTGCAAGAAGTCCAAGCGTATGATCATCCACATTTGTTACTTCGGGGCAGAGGAGGAACGGTGAACCCCAGCCGATGGAATCGAGTCCGTAATAATTCAACAAAAAATTATGTTCATCTGCTGTGCCGACGCCGCCCTGAGCGGTGATCTTGATCGGGAGCGGTGATGGCGGAACGGGACGATTCTTGGTTTTTAAAGCCTCAGTGATAATTCCGTGAGTTGTTTGGATCAATTCCTGTCTGTTTTTCTTAAATTCTTCAAGGATCGGTCCCATCAAATATCCGTCTGTAGCGAATGCATGTCCGCCGCAGTTCAGTCCTGATTCGATACGATATTCCGAAACCCACAATCCTTTTTTCGCGAGAAATTTTCCCTGGATAATTGCAGAACGGTAATCGCTAACCTTTAAAATAATTTTCTTTTTGATATCACCGGTTTCATCCGGATAAAAATCGTTGAACTTCTCGATGTAGCCGTAGAGACGAGGATTCATTCCTGCGGAAAAGACGATGCAGGAGCGGAGCGTGCTTTGAGCATATCCGCGAAGAGCAGCATGTGCATCGTTAAATTCGTTCGACAGTTTTTCATCGCCGCGCCAGTTATCCTTATCCAGTTTCGTCATGATATTGACGTCGATGCTTCCGGGGGTAAGCTGTTTATCGATCCACGCAGCGATATCTTCCTTCACGGTGTTCTTGGCGACCATCTCCTGGAACTGTTTCTTTACTGCAGAAAGATCCGGCAGCATGTCGATATACTTCTGCACCTCTTCACCGGTTTCATGGATGGATCGCTTCATATTCTCAAATTTTTCAAGAACGATCTTGTCCACCATATTCAAATAGGCAGTGATACGTTCTGCACGATGGTCGGAGCTGTTCTTTTCCGTGATGGGAGCAAAGGGAATGTTCAGTTTGTTGCTGTAGAATTCCCGCATTTTTTCAACCAGAATGTCATCGACCAGTGACATGACCGAAGCGATGCCATAATGGGCAACTTTAACCGGCGTATCGATCGTGAAGCCGATACCCATGACGGGAACATGGAACGAATGTAACGGTTGCTGCGTACTCATTGTACCTCAATGTAGTTATACTAATATAAAATACACTTTTTACCCCAGTTACACAAAAAATACTTTATGGACAGAACGGTCCGATTAACAAAAACCTTCAGCAAAAGCCTCTAACCCCAATAGGCCGCGGATAGGGCGGATCAGGCGGATGTGCACGGATTATGTAATTTAAAAAATAAGAGTTCATATCAGATGATATGAACTCTTACAAAAAACACAAGCGTGGAAACGATCAAATGCCGGTACGCCGAAAAGATCCGCTCCGGTTATTTGAAGGTGTCTTTGGAATCGACGATCTTCACATCCTTTACGTTCAGGTGATATGCCGCTACAGCATCGTCTTCCGTCAGCACTTCTTTGGGAAATCCTGCTTTAACGGCGTTGGAGTATGACATCGGTGAAAGGGTATTCTCTTTCAGACTTTTTGCAAGTTCTTCCGCTTCGCTCTTATCCGTGACGATGGTGACAAACATATCGGAAGTGCGCCAGTATTTTTTTACGGCAGCGTTCACATCCTTCACGGTCAGCTTTGCAATCTCTTTGCCGACCTCGGAAATGAAATCTTTCCGGCCGTAGAATTTGGAATCGAGCAGATAACCGAGCTGATCGTTAGGCGTTTGCACATACAGCTTAATGTAGCTGCGGAGGAAGGTGCGTGTCGCTTCGAAATCGTCTTTGCTTAATCCTTTAGTGATGATATTGTCAACTTCGCGGACTGCCATGCGGAGAGCGAAATGTGCGTGGCCTACATTAATATCCGAGAGTTCTTTGTACTGTGTCTTGAGCTGCTTTGCGATCTGGACGGGGCGGATCCAAAGTGCAAAATAGTTTGAACTGCGTGGAACGCCAGAAGGAGGAAGCATAGCACCTCCGCCGTTGCTGTACCATTCAATATACGAATAGTCGCCGTAGTTCATGGATCGTGTCTCGCGGATCTTCTGATAGAGCTTGCCGTACGATTTACGGTGTTCGCCGAGATAGGAATTCGCGACCATCAGTGCGGCAAAATCCTTCGATGAACGGGTGATGGCAAGCGGTGTTCCGGTAAAGACTGCAGAACCGAATGCATTATCCTTCGCAATGATCTCCACCTGAACGCCGTTCGGCATGTTCGCTTTTCCGGCTGCGGGCTGCGTGAATTTTTTTGCGGAGAGCTGAGCCATATCCGTCTTAAGCTGTGTCAAAAATGCCGGAGAATAATTTCCCACGATGCCGATGGTGAGATTATTCTTTGTGAAGACATTTGCATAGTGCTGGCGGATGTTCTCGAGCGTGATGGCTTTGACGCTTTCGGATTTTCCTTGTACCATGTGCTGATAATTCGTGCCGCGGAAAATCAGATCTTCGAGTGATTTCTTGGAATACTCTTCATCCGATGATGCACGGATCACCTGATCGACATAGTTCTGCTGGTTTTTCATCACGCGCTGAAAGTCTGTTTCAGCGAACGAAGGATTCAACATAAGGTCTTTCATGATCGGATAGAACTGATCGAGAAAATCGACATGGACCATGAAGGTGAATGTGGTCACTTCCTTATCCACCTGCACATAATATCCGGCCGCCCAGGGATAAAGTTTATCCTGGATCTCGCTATAGGTCATTGTCTTTGTGCCGCCGTTCGTAATGAGGTTCGCGGTTGCCGTGGTAAGACCTTCGAGTCCTTTCGGATCGGAAATAGAACCATTGGCGAAGCGGAGTTTGATAATGACCTTGTTGGATTTCGGCTGTTTCAGTTCCACCACGTTCTGAGCAAACAGGGCTGCCGTGAACAATATTGTGAGTATGAGCGCTTTCATTATTTCACACCTCCCTGTGCATCGGCGGAGATCGTCGCAACGGTCAGTCCGGACGGCACGTAATATTTTACAGCGGCGGCTTTCAGATCGTTCACCGTCACTTTTTCATACAATGCATAGAGTCTGTTCAATGATTCAGGATCACCGATGAGCGTGATGAAGGTGCTGAGCGAATTCGCAATACCGGTAGGATTATCGATGGACATGGCATAGCTGTATTTCATGCGTGATTTCGTATCCGCCAATGTCTTTTCGGTGGTGCCGTTCTTCTTGAAATCTTCGATCGCTTTCATGATCTCGTCCTTCACGTACTGTAAGTCCTCTTTTTTGATAAGCGATGCTTCTATTGAGGAGAGATACGGGTCGCGTGTGAACATCATATCGCCGCTCAAGCTGCGGACCTTCTGTTCTTCCAGCACGAGTTTTTTATAGAGCGGCGAGGTCTCGGAGAAGAGAATGCCGTTCAGCACGTCGATAGCGGGAACATTGATATCCGTATCGCTGTATGCCGGAGTCTTGAAATTAAGGCTGAGAACCGGAGGGATGGAACCGTTCTGCAGATGTGTATACCGGGTGGAATCCTGTTTCGATTCCGGGGCGACGGTGGAGATATAGCTGCCGTGTTTCCACATGCCGAAATATTTTTCCGCGAGTTTGTTCACCTGTTCCGGTGTTGCATCGCCGACCACAACAATGGTGGCGTATTCGGGACGGTAATACCGGTCGAAGAATTCGAGCGAATATTTGTATTGATTGGGCATATCAACGATATCTTTCAGGAATCCCATCGTTGTATGTTTGTATGTGTGTCTATCAAATGCTGTGTTCAACAGATTCTCTTCGAGCTGAGAATACGGACTGGCGTTGTTCTTGGTGTATTCACCCTTCACGGCACCTGCTTCGGTCTTAAAATCGTGTTCGGTGTATTTCAGACCCATGAAGCGGTCCGCTTCGATCTCGAACATCGTTTCCAACTTTGTTGCATCACCGGTCATATGATAGATGGTCCGGTCGAACCAGGTGTTTGCATTCGCTCCGGCACCGACGGATTTCAGTACGTCGTTATATTTATCGCGCGGATATTTTTCTGTACCGCGGAACATCATATGTTCGAAAAAGTGTGCAAATCCGGTGACACCTTCTTCAACTTCGTTGCGCGAACCGACGCGCATAACGATGAAGAATGCGGCAAGTCCCGGACTATCAAACTGGACAGTCACCACATTCAATCCGTTCGCCAGCTGTTTCTGCTGGATCGGATAGGGGAGGATCTGCGCCGAGAGTGATGCGACTGTGGTAAGCACAGCGATCAGCGGCAGCATGAGTGTTTTCATTGTGAAGCTCCTTTACAATTGTTTGGATTAAGAAAGCGTGAAAGTAAGTTTGGGGAATATTGGTTGAAACGCAAGAAAAATGTAACACCTAGTAAAGATCATATATTATCAGCAAACGCCACTAAAGCACCAATACACTAAATCCCACAAAAAATAAATGGAAATCAAAGGAATATATATTTCCGGTCGGATGATTAGTTATAGAAATAAATTCAGAAAGGCTTTTCAGCACAATGATCCGGTTACACATCGGATTTATTTCAGATTACCGGTGACGGAGAGGAACCACTTCATACAGCGGTGGCCGAAGTCCGCATTCGAAACAAACATCATAGGACAAGCACCGGGAATGAAGGAGATATTATTGTCTCTGCATTTTTGAATTGCAGCAAGTGTTGCACTCGAACGGGAGGAGAGTGCGGTTCCGCCCGAATTGTGCATCCACACGTGCGTGATCTTCAGTGTAATGCACTGATCAATAATTGATCCGGTGTGCTCGGGTTTGACAGCGATAAATACACCTTGAATGGGAGCGGGAAGCGATGCAAGATCTGGATAGCATGGTGAGCCATCGTAAGCGGTAGTGTTTCTCCCTACGGCATAGACCGTTCTGCCGGCGGTCCGTAATTTTCTGCAGATCAGATTTGCGACGGATTGCTCTTTCGATGAGATGCCGACAATAGCGATTGAAGGAAGGGAAAGAAAATCGATGGTGCGTGAAGAGAGATTATCCATAAACGGTCCCCAGAAGGATTGCAGTGATTTACAGATCAAGAGAAAGTTTGCGGAAAATTTACCGAAAAGCAAGACGAGTTATTGGTCCGGCGTAATGATATGCAGAGGGCGGCAAAAGCAGAGAAACCCGGACATACGAAGAAAAAATCCGGTTTCTGCGGACGCATTTCGAAAGAGCTTCTTAGTGCCGTTTCAAATATTCACTGTTGCTTTTTCACCGCCGAGAATGCAAAAAATATTTATTACCATATCTCAAGAAATTTTTGTGGTTTCGGCAAACTCTGTTGCGATAACAATCTGTATAATACAATCATACTTTATCTATCGACAGAAGGAATGGGGTCATGGAACCAATGAACTCTTCGCCTGAAAACGGAGAACTCTGGAGTTTGAATAACAGGTGACGAACAATTTTCCCGTTGAACTTTGGACCGTGACACCGAAAGGCTGTCCGATATTTTCAGCAGAAGCAGCAGTGATCGTTCCATTTGAAAAATTCGATTTTCCGATAACAACATCGGCGGAATCGCCGTTCTGTTTGGTAGAAGCAGAATAGTATACGAGCAGACGATTGAAGCCACCGTCCGCAACATACAGATTCTTTTTTTGATCCACTGCGAGTGCATAGGGCAGATAGATGTTGCCGCGATTAGCCGCGCCCGGGGCAGAACCGTCTGCAAAATTGGATTTTCCCAGGACAATATCCGCCGCGGCACCGTTCGGTTTCGATGAAGCATTCAAAAAGATCATTACACGGCTGTTGCCGCGTTCACCGACATACAGATTTCCATCATTGTCGATGGTAACGCAGGAGGGATTGGAGAATTTTGATGCAGATGTTCCTTTGGTATTGGAGGTGAAATCCGTTTGACCGAAGACGGCATCGGCTGCTGCGCCGTTGGATTTAGCAGCGGCATTGTTGAATCTCAATACGCGGTGATTCGATCCGTCGGCGACATACAGATTTCCAGACCCGTCTACCGCGATACCCTGCGGGGAGAAGAAGCCGGTCTGATTTGTATTGAAGCTGCTTGACGTGAAATTCGGCTGTCCGAGCACGCCATCCGCTGATGCGCCGTTCGCTTTTCCTGCTGCAGTGTTGAACCTGAGAACGCGTTGGTGAGCCTGATCCAGCACGAATAAATTTCCTGATGGGTCGAGAGCGACAGCATTCGGTGATTCGAATCCTTTTTCGGATGGAGTGTTTCCGCCTGCCGAATAATTCCATACTCGCGAAGTGAAATCAGGCTGACCAAGAACGCCGTCCGCAGCTGTGCCGCTTGCCGAGGAAGAAGCATTCGTGTACCGAAGGATGCGGTGGGCGCGCTGATCAACAACGAATAATGTTCCATTGGAGCTCACTGCAAGACCGAACGGTCCGGGGATGGTGCTTTGTCCCACAGAATCTGTTCCGGCAGCTGTAAATGTTGTATGTCCCAGCACCGCTTCTGCACTTTGTCCTGTTGACCACGGAGGAACATCGTTTGCAGTCTGGGTGGGAGTGGTTGTATCCGTTTTGCATCCTGTCAATATATATCCGGTGAGAATAACAACGGTGAGGAGTTTCATTGTATTATCCTTTCGATGGTATCGATGGTTTGAAGTTCTCCCCGGTGGCGGTATTGAAGATTTACGTACCGTATACGTTTGCAGTATACTCTTTCATATAATCATCCGCAAGAAGGCGGCAACAAAAAATTACAATGGTATAGTACGGAGTGGTTTCCAAAGCGGATGCTGCGGAGTGTGAGCGTTCTTAAAAATTCAGGGTTTTTTCCATTTCTGTAACAGTGAATCGAACAGCTCTCCAATGTAGGCAGTGCTGTCTCTGACATAGAGTTTTCTTAAATGCGGGATTCAGATCACCGGTCATTTGATATTCTTTTTCTTGATGGTGGAAATTCCGAAGATCTCCCAGACCGGACTGTATTTTGTCAGCGCGGTCATAAAACAATAGATGCAAATGATTCCCGCGATAGTACTGAGAATTCCGTCGGATTGATGAAGAAGAAAATAGATGGCCGAGAGAACGAGTCCAACAATGCGAAGTCTCTGGTCGAGTGTTCCGATATTGGTTTCCATATTCATTACCTTCCGATTGAACGCTTATGAATGTTGTTCTTTGGATCGATGCAGGGCAAATTCCATCGCCTGCTGTTTCGTGAAGAACCATACAGCGGAGGAGTGCCATCGGAACCAGAGGAATTTTTTCGATTCGCGTATGACCCACACACACGGATCGTCGGCATAGTGGACAAGTTCGATGCATCGTCCGTTTGTTTCAGAAAGGATCTGATCAATTGTTGTGAAACCGGTCATGGTGCGGTTCCTTCGTTCGTGGAAAAACTGTCGTCGGCGCGTGAGAAAAGATCCGGATGCGGAGAAAGGTGAAGAGCGTTGTGCGGGACGTTCCCGGAGTACGGTGAAGGAGTTCGTTGTTCTATTCGTTGACGCAATTTCATCCTTCGGTGCGGTAATAGCAACAGAGCATTATGGAATCTTTTTCGCAGGAATTACGGAGAGAAATGCTGAATGATTATGAGAATATGAACGGTGCGCAGAGATGAATCTTAGAAGAATTCTTTCGTGTCCGGAGGAACGATCTGAGCGTACAGTCTTTCGGTCCTCTCGTCGATGATACGTGTCTGCGAAGAGAATCCATTCACACGATTGTAGACGAGGATCTGCGTTAGGAAACTTTCTTTGAAGAAGTCGGAGCGTTCGTTCCAGACAGAGCCGGTGACGGTGATGACTGTTTCGATCTCGGTGCGGTGATAGCGTTTGATCAGTCCAAGCCGCCGTAATTGCGGAAGGGTCGTATCGGTGAATTGCCGTGCGATGCGCTGTTCCTGTTCAGAAGGTCTCTGAGAAAGCGTATCATTCAGTCTGCCCCAGCGGAAGGAGCCATTCATCACCTGTTCATCATGACGCTGAACGAGAAACAGTGCTCCGCTGAACAGGAGGACGGCCGCCGTATACACAGGAATATTTCCGAGTCTCGATAAATTCATGACGGTAATAACGTACGAAAAAAACATGACGATGTAAAACAATCGTCATCGCGTTGCGGTCACATCAATACCTGGAGGTGTTCGAACTGCTGTTCGAATGCCGCGCGGAGTTCGCCATTCACGGTCTCGGCAGGAAGTTTGCCCATCTGAGGAACGGCGTCGAGGATGATTCCGGCTGCCTCATTATCGAAGGTGAAATCCTCCTTCTGTTCGCCCATGCCGAATCCCCACTGTTCACAGAAGAGATCGGCGCAGCGGACGACCCCGCACAACAGCGAATGGTTGGAGGAGAGCGAGGGACGATGGTGATACTGCATCACTTCAAGATATTCTTTCGGCAGGCGCCATTTTTCACCGATCTGTTTTCCGATCTCTGTATGTGAGATGGAGATCACCCTCTGTTCGGCGTCGATGTCGCTGATGGATTCCTGCGTGATCATGGATTCGATCGAAACGTATTGTTCCGGGAAATACTGAATGAGGACCAGCTTTCCCATGTCGTGAAGAAGCCCCGCAGTATATTCTTTTCCATCCGTCGGTATTCTGAACCGTGTGGCCAGGAGACGTGATACGGCAGCAACGGCAACGGAATGTTTCCACAGCTGTTCGAGACGTATGTGCTGGTGAGAATTGAGAGACATCAGGCGGGATTTCATCTGACACGTTAGGAGCAGATGACCGATCTCGTCAAGACCGAGCATACGGAGTGCCTGAGCGATATTCGTCACATCGCGGCGGAGTCCGTAGAACGGAGAATTTGCAACGCGGAGGATCTTAGCAGTCAACGCAGGGTCCGACTCTATAATAGAAGTGACCTTTGCCATTGTCACATCCGCATCGGACATGGCCTGGAGGATCTCCGCAACAACGGGAGGGAACGAGACCACTTCGTTGATCCGCTGGATCTCTATCCGTACATCGCGCCGGGAATTTTCCTGTTTTTCGATGACGATCATTGGTTCACTTTAAATAATATTGTAATGGATTCGGATCGTTGGTGCAGCCTTCTACGACGGTGATGTTCCCGACCTTGCCGTTCGTTTGCAATTCGTGCAGACGGGTGACGATGGTGTCGCGAAAATCAGTCGGCAGTACAGGATTGATATAAATTCCGGTCCCTCCCTCGAAGCCCGCCTGCACATTTACGCGCCATTTCAATTCGATATGCCATGGAATTTTATAGACAGCATCGATTGGAGTGTAGAACCATTCCTCGTTGCAGGAGCGGCTCGCCCCCATTGCGGCATGACAAGCGTGGACAAGGTCGCTGAATCCGCGAAGCTCGTCCAATGTGTGCTGATAGGGACGCGATGCCGCGGACTTCGAATGGATCTCGATAGTGGGGAAGCGGTGGCCGATGCCGATGAAAGCGAGAGCATGATCGTTCTGCGCGAAAACGAGATTATGTTGTGAGGCGAGATTGGCCCCGAGTTCATTGAAGATGTTTGGATCATTCAACACCAGCTCGATCTTTCCGGTGATAGTCGCGCCCCACTCATCCAGTGCGCAGATCTGTTTGTGCAGATGGTCAACGGATGCGCCTGCGGGTTTCAACCAGTTCTGAAAGACACTGATGTAGCGGATATACGGATTCATTTCCAGCATATCGCGCATCGCATCGATGGTGAATTTAAAATAATTGAAATGTTCTTCCGGCGAGAGTTCTCCGGACGAGCAGAGCTGTGAATCGTATTCCGCCTCTTCCGCAAAATGGCGCCGTCCGATGATCAGATCGTGGCAGCCGCCGAAGAATCCGTCCAATACCTGTTTACCGCCGTTCCAGAGAATATTCTCTGCCTGTTCCTCCGTTAATCCCGATTGCTGCATTTTGTACATGGCAATGGAGCGGACGTGCTGAAGTCCCACCGGATGCTTCATGTAGGAATCGCGCCACTGTTCAACGGATTTCATTACGGAATATCTATAATTCTTTTTCCAGTAATCCGTTGTAACGATCTCGAACATATTGCCGACGCGTCGGAATTCCGCTTCCTGCTCCTCGATTTGATCGGGAAGAAGATAATAGAGGATCTCGTGCCGGTTGTTCACTTTCACCAGACGGGATTTTTCAGGCGCGATGCGGGTATATTGACTTTGACAGAATATACAGGAAGGATCATGCGCGGCATGTGTGATCTTTTTTGCATGCGAAGAGATGCCGTTCGTGACCGGTTTTCCGCCGCGACCGGGTATGGACCATACTTCGCAGCCGTTGAACGGATTGGTCTGTTTGACGGTTCCGTCCGGCATGGTGTGGTAATATGCGCTGTATTTTCTTGAGAGCATTTGTTTTATGGCCTATCCATAAATATCACAAATCATCATAAATAAAGATCACATGTTCTTGTTGAACTATCTACGAAGAATGCAAAGAATCACGAAGGAATTTTATTTCTGTTCCTTTGTGGTTCACTCTTTTCTATTCAATAAGATAGTACCCGTATTTCTCTGCATCAGCTTCATCGGTCGGTACATGTATTTTTTCTGATTCCGGTATTTTTAATCTCAGGTCGTACCGTGCAGCATCTTTGCGGATGCGGTATTCTTCCCCCCAGTCACTCCATCCGACATCGGAAATGTCCATCACGATAAGATCGGAGGTGATCTGTTCCAGCACTTCGGTAGAAAAATTCACCGGCTGCAGGCGATCATAGGCCGCAGTGACAGCCTGTTGTTCCACGAGTGTATCGATGGACCGGCGGTATATTTCGAACGCATCAAACGTCTGCGGAATCTTCTCCTTGATCTTGTCCATTAAGGTACCGGTCCGGCCGATAATGACGAATGTATTCCAGAAGAACTGTCCACTCATACATTTATTATCTTCGCTGCGGAGCGGTTTCTCAACAAATGTTTTTACAGTGTACATCCGTTTGTTCACCCGATCTGCTTTTTCAATCCAGCCGTAGCCATGATCCTCACGGTCCGGTTGAACGCCGAGAAGAATGATCTTTTCCGGATGTTCTTCCACGAATGCTGCAGCCTGTTTCACATGTCTGATGAATTTCCATTCATCCAAAATGAAATGATCGGAAGGGAAGATAACGGAGATCGATTCAGGATCGTAGTGATGAATTTTAGACAGCGGGAGCAAGATCGCCGGAGCTGTTTCACGGCAGTACGGCTGAATGAGCACACAGTCCTGAAAACGGGGATGGATCTGCTCATGGACGAATCGAAGATGACCGTGAGAGACGACGGTGAGAAGTTTGTCGCTTTCCACAAGCATCAGTGCGCGGTCGTGCGTATGCTGCAGCATAGATCGTCTGCCGATGAATGCGCAGTACTGTTTCGGACGATCTTCACCGTACAGCTTGCGCGTAAATCCGCGAAGCCTGCAGCCGCTGCCGCCAGCGAGGACAATCGTCCAGAGATTCCGAGTTGGAGGTTTACTCATAGCATAGTCGGTAATAATTGTACTTATTTATGATGACAAGTGCCATGCCGTACTATCATCCTTTTAGGATTAAATATTATTGCACGGTCTATTGTACATAAAATAATATCAGATAAATCAGTCCGATTACAAGTGTTGAATTAGGTGGTGAATAATAGCCACCTGTTGAATAATTCTGCATGCGAAGTCATAGAGGATATAGAGGAGGAAGGAAAATATTTGGCAAAAAAAGAAAAGGAGCTTTGTTCCGAGGAAGAGTTAGTGCAGTCCGTTCTTTTTGATGTACTTGTATGCAAGGAATGCTGCGCCGCCGAGTTCCGCAGCACCAAGTGTGAAGCGGATCGCCTTTTCCGGTTCACTTTGATATAATTGAAGTTTCAGCGGGGCGGTCAGATCGATTGATCGGGGACGGTCCCACGCGAATGACTGCGGCACGCCGGCGAAGGATTGATAGAGAGGAAGGCTCATATTCATCTCAGGCGCGGTGAGAGTGAATATGAGTGGGAGATTGAAGGATGGACCATTGAGCTGCAATTTTAGATCGAACGGATGAAGGAAGACCGGCGAGCTGTTTGGAAGTTCGCGCTGTTGTTTTTTCTGTGCGACACCAGATGCGGCGCAGAATACGCAAAAGATCATTATGAAAAATATTCTCAATATCATCTCACTCATATTTCATTACCAGACGAAAGGAATGAGCCGATAGCGTACGTTTCGGCAGTATTCCGTATATCCTTCGAGTTCTTTGTGCAGAATTTTCTCTTCATCCAGCGACCGCAATACGATCACCACGATCATAGGAATGGTTGTCAATATTCCCCAGCACGAACCGAGTGCAAGCGGAGTGAACGGGAAGAGGAGCATCGCTCCCGCATACATCGGGTGACGGATGACCGCGTATGGTCCCGTTGAGATCACGTATTGAATAGTTGATACTTCAATGACGGCGGAAGTGAATGAATTTTCTTTGAAGACACGATAGATGATCCAAAAGCTGACAATGATCATTCCATCGCTGATGATCGAAAGGGCGTACGGAACAGAGCTCCATCCGTGCCGATGATCGAGTCCGGGAATGATGAACATCGACAAGAAAAAAATGCTTGCGAAGGACTGGATGATCTTTTGACCAAGACGCGGTTCGGCGATCGGACCTACGCTCAATCTCCGTTCGATCAGTTTCGGATCCGCTTTCAGGAAATGCAGTGTGATAAAAAATACGGGAAGGAAGAACGCGCAAAGGTAGAGCCATGCCTGCCAATATCCGAATGTGCCTGCAAAAATAAACAGTGCTGCCCCCATTATCACCAAGAGATTCAGGAAGCCGGCCCAGGTCTTTACGGCAAGTGATTTCATATGAGAATGGCAATGATCGTAAAAGTAATGTACGGAAAAAGGAAATCCGAAATAACATCATCAAACGTTACTTATGAATGCGTCGTTGTTCTTTTTTCAGCAATGTAGCCGAGATGGTATTGAGTACAAGATCCAAAGATTTCTCGATCTCTTCATTTCGGAATCGAATCGTCGAAATGCCGTGGTTCCTCATAAATTCATCCCACCGCGCATCATAAACTTTTGCTTCGGAAGAACGATGGATCCATCCATCAACTTCGATCACGAGTTTTGCTTCGGGGCAGTAAAAGTCCGCGATGAATGGACCGATACCATGTTGTCTCCGGAACTTATAGTGGGATAGTTGTTTCTTACGCAAACGTTCCCAAAGCAATCGTTCAGCGGGGGTTCCATTGTTGCGCAGGAGCTGTCGTTTGATTTTTGCTCTTTTGCGTTAAAGAAATTTTTTGTTCGGTAGGTCATCGGGTTAGTTTTCCACCACTCCTGATTCACATCGATCTAAACTCATGAACGGCAAACTCCCCTCCTCTTCGAGGAGGGAAAAGAAGGCAATGTTGTCAGGTTAAGAGTTTAGAATGCTTCGGCGCGTGTCGCAATTATTGTTCATCCTGCCTACGGCTCGTAGAGAGAAAGTCCCGATTTGTTGTTTAATCGGGACGCACCGAAGGATGATATTATGGATTGCG
>CAIVNT010000261.1 GCA_903907305.1 uncultured Ignavibacteriota bacterium | reverse complement strand
TTCGTCATTGCGAGGGAGTCCTGATTTTTCAAAACGACCGACCTACGGTTTCGTTAAGAAGCAATCTCCCTATCGATTCAGATGCGGCGGTTTAAAACCGCGGTACGTGTCGAACTGTGAATCGTAAAAAACAAGATTGAATGTGCTGTCGCGAAGTGTCCCGCCGGAAGGATAGAGATAGAATTCCGACAGTTCATCCGTTTTTGTTTTGGCCAGCTGGCCTCCCGTTGTATAGAACTGTACCGTATAGAATCCCTGTGTGAACGGTGCGGTCTGCAACTGCTCATGAAGATTCGCCTCGCTGAAGATGTGCAGATCCCCGCTCATTAATCGTTCATTCCTATTCCCAGATCTGCCAGCGTGTCCGGTCTGATGATCATCAGCAGATGGGATTGCTGAATGATGAGGTACTGCTTTCCTTCGAATTCGATCTCGATCGCCGCATCACGCAGAAAAAGAGCGTAATCCCCTTCTTCCGCCTGCAGCGGAATATATTTTACCGGATCTTTGGGAGCAGACCAGGATTCCTGATCGATGAAGTTCGGATTGACAACAGGATATCCGGGACCGACCTTGATGATGTATCCGGCCTGGACCTTATCTTTTTCCTTTACACCGGGAGGAAGATAGAGTCCGTGCGGGGTCTTGTCATGTCCCTTATCCGGTTCGATCAGCATTTTATCGCCGACGAGAAATATTTTTTTCTTCAACGAGAGTGTCATAATCGCGTGATGTTCGCAAGAATATACAAAGAAATTCGCTTTCTTACTGAGAATTATTTGGCATTGCGCTGGTTCTTGTAATCAGGATGGAGTCTGAAGAGTTTGATCTGTTCATTTTGGTGGTGAGCCTGCCGGCGCAGAAGATAATACGTCGCCAGTTTTTTCATTTCGTTCTTCCGCTCACTGAAATCTTTTTCCTGCAGATAACAGACGATACGGATGTTATTATTGAGAACAGCACCGACACACATCATACACGGCTCAAAGGTGGAGATGAGCATGAGCTTCGACCGATCCAAATCGCGGAACTGTTCCATACCCAGTTTTTTCAATGCCTCCGACACCGCATTGATCTCCGCATGACCTGCGGCGTTACCGTCGCGCACCACGGTATTGAACCCTTCACTGATGATCGCACCGTTGTAAACCAACATCGCCGCAACGGGAACATCATTCGATTCGAGCGCTTTTTCGCCCAATTCCACCAGACGTTCGATGATTCCTGATTGAAGCGTCAGCTTTGATCTGAGTGAAAAACTCATCGGTCACTTTCCAACTTTCCTTTGTATCGCAGCGTCAGGATGAACTGATCCGCCCAGCGGTTGAACGGCGGATAGAGCATAAGTTTTTCATCGCATGATTGTAATAACGAATATATTTTCGAGAATCGCTTGGGAAACTTCTCCATGGTCGGCGGCGGAGAGCAGGATGCAACTCCGCGGATGCTCACAACGGAGAATGAATCCCCGAATGCCTGAATCACATCGTTCACCGAAAAATAGTATGTCCGGAAATAATGTCCTTCAATATGTGCCATTACTCCACCTTTTCGAAGACGCCGCAGACCGATATCAGTATTACCTTTGAGCAGATGAAGGATCTCCCAGGGACAGATCTTCGGCATGATCACCATGGTGATGAGTCCACCGGGTTTGGCGATCTGAGAAAGCTGCTGCACAACAGGACGAAGATCGGAAATACAATTGAGTCCTCCAAAATTGGAGAAGATGTGATCGAAGGCGCGCGGTGCGAGAACGCCGGCCTCGGTGAATGACCGTTGTTCCGCCGTGACTCTTCCTTCAAGCTGAAACTCAATGATTTTTTTTCGGATCTGTTCGACCATTCCGGCGGCAATATCCATTGCGTGAACGGTATGTCCCAACTGTGCAAAATGGAGGGCATCGATTCCTGTGCCGGCATTGATATCAACAATTGTGTCACCCGGTTTCAGCAGTGCATCAACGTGACGATGGACGATGGAGCGCATCCACTCCAGCATCGGATTGCTGTGCTGGATGTTGTCGAACAGCGGTGCCTGCGCGGAGAAGGCGTCGTTGACGAGTTGGGAATTATCGGTTGATATAGTCATACTATGATTTTGGTCATCCTGAACGAGTGCTTTTTACGAGGCGAAGGATGATTCATTTTTTATCTCCCACGTCACTCTTCGACTTACCCGCTCCGCTGGATCGCTCAGAGTGACTACGGTTGTTTTGGTACACAAGAAGAGCACATCGTTCTAATAATAACATCGGAAAATAATATGTGATCAGAACGATCCTTCGCACATCACGGAATATTGGCACTCGTTGAAATGTTAGGATCTCTTTGAGGAACGTGAGCCCTTGTTTCAGTCGGAATGTTTTATGGACAAACCGGTGCAGCTGCTTATAGAATTGAGGAGAATACGTTCCCCGGTACATCAGAGAAAGATCATCCGAATCGGTCCAATTCTTCTTCTCCCCCATTTCCGAAACGACTGAGTCGTAAAATTTCGTCCCGGGAAGCGGATACGAAACGGAGATGCCGATATTTTCCGGCTGGAGTTTTTTCAACATAGAAATAGTGGCAGTGATATCATCGAGCGTTTCGCCACGGTACCCGAACTGCAGAAAGAATGCTGCATCGATCTTGTGCTGCTTCAATAATTTTCGTGCATCGCTGATCTGCGCAACAGTGATCCCTTTATCCATCGCATCGAGGATCTTTTGTGAGCCGGACTCTGCTCCGATCCACACTTCCGAGCAGCCGGCCTGAGCAAGCGATGCGACTTCATCCGGCCGCACAAGAAGGTCGGCGCGGGATTGTATCTTGAACGGGATCATTCCATTCTGTTCATTCACTATTCCGGCAAAATGCTTCACCCATCCCGGTTTCAATCCGAAGATATCATCCGCGAACCAGATATGATCCGGCCGCACCGTTTGCTTCAGCAGGAGCATTTCCCGAGCAACATTCTCCGGTGAACGGGAATTATATACCTGTCCATAGATAGGCTTTGCACACCAGTTGCAGTGATACGGACAGCCGCGGGTGGTGACCATATTCACAGAGAAATACCCATGATGCTTCATCCACACATTTCGGTACGAGGTCCAATCCACCAGATCCCACGCCGGGAACGGCAGCGTATCCAGCATCTGCTGAACAGCGCGCTTTCCCGTTGCGCAGACAATTCCATCCTGCATGAACGTCACACCGGGAATTGAACGAAGAGATTCTCTTTGATCGTTCAGAAATGCGAAAGAAACATCGTGCAGCGTCTTTTCCCCTTCACCGACCACGACAACATCCGCGCCGTGCAACAAATATTGTTCGGCATGATCCGCAGCATCCGAACCGTGGACGATCACCGGAATGCCGAATTCTTTCGCGATACCGGATATGACGAACGCTGCTTCACGCATCCGTGTGAGGCACATTTTGTTCAGATAATTGAAATCATCATCATAGATGACAAGAAGTTTGGGACGGGATTCTTCGATTGCCTTTCGCACGATCTGTTCCGAGTCCGCAAGCATAGTATCGCACAATTGCACAGGGATACCGGAATTACGAAGGAGACTTGCTGCATAGAGTGTGCCGAGGGGAGGATACGGCATATGCGCCGCCTGTTGTTTCGGATCGAAACGGAGAAAATAAGAATGGGTCAGAAGAACATCAACCGTCATATCAGCGCAATCCCAGCTGCGATATGTTTTTGCGGAACCGTGACAGCACCGGCACCTGCCGGTCTTCGGGCCAGCTGGCGGAAATATCCGGAGAAATGATGAACATCGATTTCATCCGTTCTTCTCCCACGTGACCGAACTCTTTTTGCCAATGGGTCCGGTGATATTCCATCAGACGTTCGTCAATGGAATGCAGCGGCAGAAATTCCAAAAAGAATTCAAGCACGCGCTGAAGTATTGAACGCGATGCTGAGATCAACAGTTGTTCGTCCACAGGGATGGAAATGTTCGGAAGGAATTGCTTCGTCCACAAATTATGCCGTTGATATTCGTAAAATGCTTCTGAATTCCATATAACTTTTGTCGTCACCACTTCCACGGCGGTGTATGTATTCCGTCGGTCCAGCGTAAGGCCATTCTCGCTCACGTAATAATTGGTGCAGAAGAATTTCCTGCTGCCGAAGAGGAAGATCTTCCGGAACATCGTCAGCATCATCCGGACGATCCATAATCTGCCGGGGACAGTGATGATCATAAAGTCGATATCGCTGGATCGTTCCGCAACATTCTTTGAGAGGGAACCGGTGAGGAAAATAGCGCGGATAAAGGGGAACTGTTTGATGAATCGGGAGACAACGCGGGCGGACGAAAGCATCCGTCGTGCACGTGCTTCCCGTTCGATGCGTTCACGCGGCATAGCGGAATTACCGGAAGGAAGAAAATAGAAACCGTCGCTGTGCGACAGCCGATCCTCAGAGACCAAAGACTGAGCGGCGAGAGCAACACGCTCCGCAGTGACAGAATTGCGCGGAAGGAACGAATAGATCTGATCCGTCGTCAACGGATATTCAAACAGATCGAAATACGCGACCGTTTTCAGAATATCATTGTGCAGTTCTTGATCGAAAGAGTCCGCTGAAGATGAGCGCTGATTGAGCATAGAATAAAATACTTTTTTTGGACTTGTTTTGCAATGAAGTGTGTCACGAAAAGCTATGCTCGGCTATCCGCTATTTTAAGGATGCAATATCGATCACGAACCGGTATTTCACATCGCTCTTCAGCACTCTCTCATACGCTTCGTTAATGGTGCTGATGTCGATCACTTCAACATCCGAGACGATATTGTGCTCGGCACAAAAATCGAGCATTTCCTGTGTTTCGGCGATGCCGCCGATGGATGAACCGGTGATCGCGCGGCTGTTTCCAAGCAGCAGCTGGCCGGTCAGTTGGATCGGAGAGGGAGGAATGCCGACACAGATCTGCACTCCGTTGGTGCGGAGCATTCTGAGCGTCATATTATAATCATGCGGAGCGGAAACAGTATCAACGATGAAATCGAAATAGTTCTTGAACTGTTTCACCTGCGCCGCATCTTTGGTGAGACAGAATTTATGCGCACCGAGACGCTTCGCATCTTTCTCTTTATCGGGGGAGGTGCTGAGCATCGTCACTTCCGCACCGAATGCGGCGGCAAATTTCACGGCCATATGTCCGAGTCCGCCCAGACCAAGCACACCCACCCGGTGTCCTTTGCCGATCTTCCATTTTCGGAGCGGAGAATATGTCGTGATGCCGGCGCACAATAACGGTGCAACGCCGCTCAGAGGAAGTTTATCCGAAACGTGCACGGCAAATTTTTCATTCACTACAATATTGTCCGAATAACCGCCGTAGGTGGGAGTTGTCCCGTCATGCTCAACGGCGTTGTACGTCCAAACGACCTTCCCTTTTTCGCAATACTGTTCGTGTCCTTCTTTACAGTTGCCGCAATCTCCGCAGGAATTGACCATACAGCCGATACCCGCAAGGTCACCGGATTTGAACTTTGTGACTGCACTGCCGACGGACGTTACTCGACCCACGATCTCGTGTCCCGGCACCATCGGATATTTCGACGGTCCCCACTCGCTTCTCACTTGATGGATGTCCGAATGACAGACACCGCTGAAGAGGATCTCTATTATAATGTCATTCGCGCCGACATCGCGCCGTTCGAAGTTCCATGGTGCTAATTTGTCCTGTGCGTTGTGTACTGCGTAACCTTTTGATGGTATCATAATATCCTCGTAAGTCTAATTGATGATGATCGATTGGATGTAACTCCCTAAATATACCAAAAAATTGCACGGCAGACTGAATTCTTTGAAAAGCAAAAGTCATCCACGAATAACATAAATAATCATAAATGCAGATCTGAACCGCAAGCAATGCGAGTTCGCCGCAGAAGAGTGTTGATGCACAGCATGGAACACGGATTACACGGAAAGGACGGATTTACGCAGGATGAGAAATGTAGGGCGGACGGCCTGCCCGTTCTACGAGTCGTAGACCGGCTTTAAGGCAAGACCGTCCCCCCACCAATGCCGTCAGCTTAGCAATTGTTCATGCTGAGCAAGTGTCGAAGCATTCTAAACTCTTAACCTGACAACATTGACGGTCCCCCTAAGCGAGGTCGAAAGGTTTGGAGGGGAGTCGGTCATTTTAGTAATCACAAACGCAAAAAAAAAGAGCCCGCAATCGGAGCTCTTTCTGATTCTCAGAAACGGCGGTATCTATTTATAATTAAATCCAACAAATAATTGCACGCGCGTATTCCCGCCGATAAAATTGAAATCCAATCCCAATGGGATCCTCAATTTATCAAGATAGATGTTCGTATATATATTCATTCCGAGTCCTGTCCCGACGGAATTAACGACCGGGCCCAATCCTCCGCCGATCGCTTTATACCGCGCGCCGAAATATCCCCAGATGTTTGGATACACTTTCTGCTGTTCGATCCCCAGTAATGTCAGTCCCGCTTCACCGTATCCGGTCAATTCGTTACTGGTGTATGGAACTTCAATATGCCATCCGAATGCAGAATGGATATCATCCTTCATTGTGGACTTTCCGCTGTTCGTTAAATTACCCACGCCCGCGATTGGACCGAACCATTGAATTTCCTGGCCGAACACTTGTGATGACAAGAGAGCTGCCAGCAATACGAAAAATCGAATATTCATTTTTTTCCTTTCTCTGTTATTCCTCAATGATCATTATTGATCTCTGTGACGGATTGGAAGTGACCACCGAACGCGGTCAAAAATAATTTACACAAATATTGATGTTCACACAATCACGTGAACGCGTATCCGTCAACAGAAGTGGACCGCACGGTATGATTATCCAAAAATTATTACGGTAATATTTTCTATGCGGACCGCACAAATTATTTTTTATTTTAGATGTACCGGCGTTTTATTCTCCAAAGTATTTGGGAA
>CAIVNT010000260.1 GCA_903907305.1 uncultured Ignavibacteriota bacterium | reverse complement strand
GTTCAGCTGACCCCAGATGTAGCCGGGATCAGCGGAGAGTGAGATCGTTCTCGGACGGATGTGAACAATATTCGTTACCACGGATGCTTTGTCTCCGTCCGTTACATTTGTCGAGAATGTGCGTGCGCTATTGATGAGTTGCTGACCGCCGATATTCGGAGCGGAAACGACATCCACGACGATCTGTTTGGATGAGAATGCCGGTATCGATCCAAGATTCCATTTGAGAAGATGCTTATCCGTTGAAAGACTGTCCGGAGTGACATTTGCTTTTACAAAACTTCCGAGCGCAGAGATCGAATCAAACAACACGGTATTCTGAGATGGAATGTTCCCCGTGTTGAACACTCCAAGAGTGTACGAAACGATCCTTCCAGATCCGACAACCGAAAACGACGGCACCAAGACAAGCGATAATCTGGGGAACGAACTGACTACGAAGATCTTCGACGCTGTAACGGATGAAACCTGCCACGAAAGGGTCGCATCGAAATTCAATTCGGCATTCACCAGCAGAGTACTGTCAATGACTGCTTTTACTTTAACCGAATCTGTTTTTCCGGATGGGACATTGAATATCTTCCACGAAACAGTTCCGCCGGAAATCGATCCCGAAGTAGAACCAGGAACAAATCTCATACCAGCCGGCGGAAGAATTCCTTCGATGTTCGCGGTATCGGCTGGGGCATTTCCAATATTTTTATAGACGATATGAACCGTAACCGTTTCCTTGCCGAAAACGAAACTGTCGGGATTGCTGACAGACATTTCAAAATTCGGAGCATCAAGGACGGTGAATTGAATGGTATTAGAATTGACAGAATCCTTCGGGAATGTCTTATACTGAAAACGTGCTTTTGCCGTGTTAGTGATAACGGTATTGGGTGCTGTTTGGGAAAACGCTGAGAACGTCAGTCCTGTGACCAGCAAGAACAGAGAGATCGGGAACGTACGCGATGATATATATGTGAGCACAGCCTTCATCATTATCGAGATCTCTATTTGATTTTCACTTTGAATTCAATGGAACCGGATGATTTCGCCGACAACGTCCCGATGGAAACAGTCACAACGGTATTATTCGATTGATCGGATGCGAGCGATACTCCCCCGACATTATCCGCAACGGCGATGCCGTTCACTTTCACACTATTCTGAACGTACCTCGTCACATTCGGCGTGGTATCCACGATCGAGAAATTATTGACGGCAACGCTTCCTAAATTGCTGTAACCAATGATATAACTGATCACCGAACCTGCTATTTGATTTCCAGCCGGAAGTACACTTTTATTAAGAACGACGACCGGTGCATTCATTAATGTAGCAAAAACGGTGCTCCCAGATTTTGCATGATCTCCGGTCGACGTTGCAACAATACGGAGAGAATCTTTCAACTGATCTGCACCGAGGTTCGGAACAATGGACATAGCAAAGACTCGGACGCTATCCCCGACTGCGACACTGTCCAGATCAACACCGGCAGAGTCATTGGTATTCTTTAGTAATGGATCGGATAGGTCCCAGATATTATTGTTATTCCCATCCCGAAATAATTTCCACGGAAGATTCCTTGTTGATGATGAAGAGAGTTCGACCACTTCTTTAAAGACTCCGGAGTTCGTGATCTTAAAACGATACGCGAGAGTATCTCCTGCATCCTTCACAGCAGACGATGTATAGGGAACTATTTGCACACCATATTCAAGCACTCCGCTGACCGTGACCGGTAGAGAATTCGAACGGACAGAATAATTGTTCGAACCGGTCGAATAGTTCATTCCGAACTGATTCGTAAGGATCGTTCCCGGAAGGACTCCGATATTAACGAGGAACGTTACCGTTACCGTCACCGACTGTGATGGAGCCAATGTTCCAATCGTCCACAAAACAGGATTTGCCGAACCGTTGACGACACCGGCTGTTGTGGAACCAGAAACGAATGTCAATCCGTTCGGGAACTGGTTGGAAATGGTAATGTTGTTCGCGGAAACGTTTCCGTTGTTTGTAATCGTAAATGTATATATCACTTGTTGTCCAGCAGGAGGTGTCGGATTATTCACCTGCAGTCCGGGGTTCAGAGGATCGATCCCGGCGGTACGAACCGTGGTAATATATTTTCCTGTATTCGTCTGCACAGAATCAAAGAGTGAACGAGCGGTGAGCGTTGTCGTATCCTTACTTCCATTCAACGATTCACTTCTTGGAATTTTCACGCGAATGATGATTGCACTTTGTCCGTCCGCAGCGATCGAAACCGTCTGTCCGATCGTTCCGGCAGAAAGTTCACCCGGCGAAAGAACACCGTCTTTGTTCACATCACTGAAGATCTGGGTCACCCAGCCGCGGGATGACGATGCGGATACTTTCGCATTGTCCGAACCGTTACCGGAATTCACAACATTCACTGCATAATCAACATTGCTGCTGTCGCTTGCAGAGAAGAATGCGTTCGACGCAGGGGTGATGTTGACGGCTCCTTTTTGTGCAATGGTGATCGTTAAAACTGCGGAATATGCAGTATCGATATATCCGCCGGAACGTGATGTGAATGTCACGCGCGAACGGGATTGAATAACAGTCCCCGCCGGAGTACCGGCCGCAAACAATTCTGCGGCTGATACTGTGAGCAAAGCGCTGATGAAAATTATTTTACTTAGGTTCGTCATGAACATCAGGGAATGAATTAATTGACAGTTGCTTTATACGCGACTGTTCCTTCTGCGGCCAATCCATTAAGAATACCGAGATTAATGGAGATAACTTTTTTGCCGGAAACAATCGTCACCGTCACTTCATCAGAATCCGCCGCATCTGTTTTTGCTGTGCCGTTGATCTTCACGGAATTTGCAGTATAGGTCATACTGTCCGGTTCTGTCTCGGTGATGACGGTGTTATATGCTTTTCCGTGTCCTGCATTGCCGTACGTAACGGTAAAAGTCATTTCGGTACCGGGGATCTGATTCCCTTCCGGAAGAACGCTGCGGACGAGCTGGACATCAGGTCTGTTCACAGTTGTTGTCGCAGATGCACTCTGGAATTTTGTTCCATCAGCGGCGGATGTCACTTTGAATACAGCGACATCCTGTGTTTGATCCGTTTTCACATTCGGAACTACGAGACGGGCAAGCACTTTTACGCTGTCATATGCAGCGACCGAGTCCACATCAACACCTGCGGCGCCGTTGGAATTCGTCATTAGTACATCGCCAACATCAAGTGTACCATTTGCATTCACATCCTTAAAGAATGACCAGGAAAAGGATTGAGTAGAAGTGAATCCCATTTCGAGGACATCTTTTGCATTGCCAGTATTCTTCACTGTTATCGAATAGGCCAGCGTATCTTCCGCCTCTTTTGCAGCACTGAATGTAAGGGGAGCAATCTGAACACCGCGGATGATACCGACAGCGGCTGAAGGATTATTTGATGCGGCGGTGAATGTATTTCCATTCACTGTGTACGTTACGCCGATCGTATTGCTCAAGACAGTTCCGTTCAATAATCCGTTATTCACCTGCAGTGTAATAGAGACGGTCACGGATGATCCGGGATTGACTGTTCCTGCTGCCCACGTTATAGGGTTTCCGGAGGTGTTCACAGTACCCTGTGATGTACTTGCAGAAACCAATGAGAACTGTGAAACGTTAAAAAGATCGTTAAATGATACACCGGTTGCAGCAACACTACCGCTGTTTGTGATCGTGATGGAGTACACAACATTTTGTCCCGGGGTAGGATTGGTCGGTGTGACACTCCAGCCTGAAGCAACATTTGCAAAATACGCAGTATTCACAGTCGTTCTTGCCTGTGAAGTATTTGTTTTTGATTCATCGAAAATCGATGTTGCGGTAACAGTCGTTGTATCGATCTGACCGTTCAACGAAGGATCTTTCGGAACGAAGACACGCACGAATAATTTGTATGTGCCGTCTGCTGCGATAGAAGGAGTCTGTGTAACAGTACCAGCAGTGATCTCCATTCCCTGAAGCGTACCGTCCCCATTCGCATCAAAATAGAATGTGCCGGTCCACCCTTTGCTCGACACATTCGACAGTGCAAATTGATCCGCTCCGTTTCCGGAGTTCGTCACCGTTACAGGAAACACGGCAAAGGTACTATCGCTCTGCGTTGTGACGGCGTTTGATGAAGGTGTGATGTTGACTGCAGCAACCTGCGCAACCGTGAAACTAAGTGTATTGGAATACACCGTATCGACAACGGCACCGCTGGCGGATGAGAATACGACCTTCGACCGTGACTGGATGACTGTCCCTGCCGGAGTGCCGACAGCAAATGCTGTTTGATTGATCAGTAACAAAGCTATAACAAACAAAAGTCCGTTCAGAAAAATAGTATTTGTTTTCATATTTGTATCCCCTTTAATTTCGTTTAGCGTACGATCGCTTTGAACAAGACTGTTCCTTCTTCACCCGGATTGATCCGCTTTGCGACTTTCCAATTGACACCTGTTACCTCTCCCTGCTGAGGCGGAGCGACCTTTTTGCGGTCAACTGATACTTCAGCTTTATCCCCTGCCGCTGAATTTTCCACATACGTTGTTGCAACAGGAATTGGATTGGAGATAACAACATCCTGAGCCGGCGAAGTGCCGATGTTATGATAGGTGATGGTGTACGTGATGGTGTCACCCGGGAACGGCGTCAGTTTGCTTGCAGAGTTCAAGATGGAGAGTTCCGTTTTTTCCTTTTTCGCAACAGTCATCGATTCGATGTTCTTCACTTGATTGGAGGATTTTTCAAAATTCTTCACAGTGGAAGCGATCGTTCTGAATGAAAGAACTTCCACTTCTTCTCCGCTTGCTGCAACCGCGGCCGATGTTACTTTCACGATGCGTCCGGGAGCTTTTTGTTCACCGTTTTCCGTTGACACGGTTGAACCGGCATTCCCTGCAATCAGGACGAGCGGATATTCTGCTTTTCCTTTTTCAACACGGCTGGTGAAAGCTCCATTCGTTCCTACTTTTGAGACATATCCGTCGCCGAACAACGTCACGATCGCGCTGAGGTTCTTTGCAGAGGCGGATTTTACTTTTACGCTGATCTGTACGGTTTTGCCGAGGGGCATTGCTTCATCGTTCAGTACATCCGATGCGATCGCAACGGTGACAGCACCCGAGGTGTACGTATAATCCGTTTTATTTCCTGAAGACTGCATTTTTGCTTTCGCTGCAAAATCTTTTGCATTGACGGAAAGGATGTTCTTTTCACCATCCTTTATTTCAAGGAACGGAGAAGTTGCATTCGTATTGTTAGAGATCCAATAACCGAATGTAGATTCATCCTT
>CAIVNT010000259.1 GCA_903907305.1 uncultured Ignavibacteriota bacterium | reverse complement strand
TCTCGGCTTCACATAGTTATTCAGAACAATTTCATTGGCATTCTTCGATTGCGCGATCTCACTGCTGCTGACAGATGATCCTCCGGAGAAGAAGATGAATTGCTTATTCCAATCATCAAATCCTTTGCCAACATATTTTTGATGACGCAGGAAATACTCCTGAAATTCATCGATCTTCTTTGCTGGAAGTCTGCCGATACTCATTGAAGGGATCGATGCGCCGGTCGTATCCCAAATGACAAACCACGGATCGCTGACAGGGTTTCCATACGATGGAACAAAATTATCCAGTTTCGGCACACCGTCCAGCCGTGATTTGTTGCCATAGTAATCATACGTTGCTTTCCCAACAAGGAAAACATATTTGGGTTTCGGCAGTTGCCAATTCGAATAGGCTGTTTTCAGAAAATCCTTGATCGGTTCGGGAGAAAAGAAGCCGTAGTTGAACTCGTCATAGATATCGTACACATTCACATTCTTTGTTGTCAAAGAATAGGTCTGTTGAATGAACGTGAGATAGTCGTTGGTGATCTGCTGAAAATACGGATGAGTGATCGCGATGTAATCCGCCTGAATGGAAGAGTTCCTCAGATTAGAGAATTTCTTTTTATAAAAGAAGAACGGTTTGGACGTCTTGGCAGCAGAGATCACATAGTAGAATGTCCCACTGCTCACAGAATCCGCAAAGGAAAGCGTATCACTCTTCCGGGTGTAATTTGTGATCTTGGTATAGGAACTGTCTGTCTGCCTGAATTTGAAGATGGTGATGGACTGACTGACGATACCGTTGATGATGATCTTCGATACAGTTGAAGGAACAGGTGACCGGTAGGAGGCAACCAGAGAATCAGTCGTACTATTGAGCTGACGGGGATATTCAAGTTCATACCAGTCCGATATCAACACATTCACAGTATTAGCTGTTGCATATGAATGTACATTAACGGTACTGATACCGGTCGAAAGGATATTCGAATTGAATGATGCAGAGAGTATCTTCTGTTCATATTTGTTCATGTAACCGGAGTCATATGGGGTAAGCGAATTATTGACCTTCAGCGTAACAAGGTGAGCAAGATTATCGATGTTCGATGAATAATCCTGCAGCTTTACAAATGCCCTCGCCGGCTTGTTCGTGACTAGCTTTGAAACGAGTAGATTGATCGCTTGCTTCCCAAGATTGACATTTCCTTCATTCCATGTTTCGTTCTCATAGTATTCGGGCTCTTCCCTTCTTACCGCACCGCCCGGATTAGGATTCAGTGCAAAATCATAATAATTATTATTCTCCCGACGCACTAGTTCATCATAATAGTTAAGAGTGTCTTGCTGCATTCCCGTCACCTTTGCAACAGTATCAATTCGTAGCCCAACACTTCCGCTCCAGTTCAGCCAATAGATCGTCGTATCGGAATATTTATTCAGAAACTCATAATATGGTTTACCAAACGGAGGCACCTGTCGGTATCTTGTATCGCCGTAGTTTTTTCTTCCAAGGAATTCAACATAGTCTGAAGCGTCAAACGTTCCGTCATTCTCTCCCGATACAAAGATCGGTATTTCTTTCCCATACATGAACAGTTTAAAGACACGCGGATCGATTGTCCCGACCGGAACTCCATAACTTTGTAGATCGGTATAGGATATTCTATACACTGCATCACGAACGACACCAAATTTTACATAGTCCGCATTGTAATCGATCCAGGAATCCGTCTCCGTCGCGGCATAACGCGGGCGTTCCGAAAGCCAATTGACACCGAACTGTTGATTATCGATTAGTGGATTTTTTTCGACAGATGTGCTTTTACTTTTTTGGAGATTTACCGGAAGTTTGATATCCACGATGATTTTTTTTGTTTCCACTACCGATATTTCACCCACGTTTGCCTGATACGGAAAGAGGGTAAAATGCATACAGTAAGCGTTCCCCACCCAGAGATATCCGTTGAACCGGTACAAAGGATTTTTTTCAACAACCGTCAGAGGAGATGAATCATCATTTGTGTACACTAATAGTGAATCGTTAACTCGGGTGACCTTTTGCTGCTTTTCGGGAAGGACATCCTTCAGTATAGAATTTTCCGATGATGATACTGCAAAAGCAGGTGTTTCATTTGGAGGAATAGCAATGAATACTTCTTTTTGCGGAAGGGCAAATGACGATTCTTTGCTCTCATCGAGTGCACCACTGAACCTTATTCGCTTCGATTTTGAATCGATCGAAAAGGCAAAAGAGTATAATGCCAGGAAGCAGGGTAAAAAAATGAGGGGAGCCAGTACCATCTCCCAGCAAACTGCTATAAATGTCTTTCTCTGGCCACAAAGGTCATGG
>CAIVNT010000258.1 GCA_903907305.1 uncultured Ignavibacteriota bacterium | reverse complement strand
TGTTCACATTCTGCCCACCTTTTCCGCCGGAGCGGTAGGTATCCAGTTGAATATCGGCAGGATTGATCACGACCTCTTCTACATCTTCTACTTGCGGCATGATTGCCACAGTGGCCGCGGATGTGTGAACGCGTCCCTGCGCTTCGGTCTCGGGGACCCTCTGTACACGATGGACGCCGCTCTCGAATTTCAATACGCCGTACACATCTTCGCCGTCAATACTCATTGTCACTTCTTTGAATCCCCCTTTGGCGGTTTCGTTCCAGTCCAGCGTATCCACGCGCCATTTTCTTCGTTCACAGAACCGCACATACATCCGGTAGAGATCCGAAGCGAACAGCGCCGCTTCTTCACCGCCGGTGCCCCCACGGATCTCGACGATCACGTTGCGGTTGTCGTTCGGATCCTTCGGAACAAGAAGTGTCTTTACTTCATTCTCGATGATCTCAAGTTTTGGTTCCAACTCGGCGATCTCCGCCAAAGCCATCTCCTTCAGTTCCGCGTCTCCGCCGATCTGTAGTACTTCTTTACTGCTCTCGATATTATTATAAATGTGCAGATACCTATCCGCCGCCTTCACGATCTCCGACAACTCGCGGAATTCCCGTCCCAATTCTTTACTCTTCTGCTGATTTGCTGCGACATCCGGACTGGACATTTTTTCCTGCACTTCGGCAAAGCGTCGTTTGATGGATTGTAATTTTTCTACCAAATTGCTCATAATGTTCTGTCTGAAAAATATTAACTATAAATATTATCCACGAATAACACGAATGGATACAAATATTTAATATGATCTTCTTTGTGCCTTTGTGCGGGGCTCCCGCCAAACCGCCAAAAAGACGGCGGATAAGAAGATGAGGCATGGGGGGTAAACGCTCACCATGACTATACTATTCTTATCCGTGCAAATCCGTCGGATCCGTGTTATCCGTGTTCTATGGCAACGGATCGACAGCGTGCGTTAATCCCTCTGAAGCGCCGCTTTCAATGCTGCAAGCGAAACTTCCATCATCGACTCATCCGGTTCTTCGGTGGTGATCTTCTGCAGCCACAATCCCGGCGCAACGAACATTTTGCCGAGCAATGTGTTGCTGTGTTTCGCGAAGAATTTCAGGAATTCATACGAGATTCCGCCAAGAACAGGAATGAACGGAATATGCGTTGCCAGACGGATCGGCAGCGTCAACTCATCAATGAACTGCAGCAGGATCGTATCCATGATGCTGAAAAGAAGGATAGCGATCAGCATTACCTGCAGCACAAAACTCGTCCCGCACCGCGGATGGAACCGGGTATAGGTGATTGCGGATGGGACGGTCAACGGTGCATTCTGTTCGAATGCGAAAACTGCTTTGTGTTCTGCGCCGTGATATTGGAACAGACGATGAACATCCTTCATTTTGGAAATTGCATAGAGATAGCCAAGAAGGATCGTGATGCGGATAGCTCCGGAGACAAGATTGAACGCGAATGGTCGCTGCGAAACGTCAAAGAACTGTGTCGCCGCGAACAGTGGGAGGAAGAAGAACAATCCCACTCCGACGGCTAACGAAAAAACAAGCGTCAGTGCCATACCAATTTTGGACTGCGGAGTCTTTTCTTTCTTTGCTGCACCCGGATTTGCTTTCTCTTCCTCATCTTCCATCGCAATTTCAGCGGAATAGTTCAGCGTAGTGATACCGATATACATCATTTCCACTAATCCTATCGCGCCGCGGATGATCGGCTTGTTCAATCCCGGATTCTTCTCCAAAACGGAGATGAATGGCATTTTTTTTACAATGATCTCACCGTTGGCTCTCCGCACAGCCGTGGCAATCATTCCTTTCGCACGCATCATCACTCCCTCGATCACTGCTTGTCCGCCCACCTGGATCGGCTGATTGATATCGAATTTCTGTTGTTCGCTCATAAGGTCTTTCACAAAATAAAAACCTGTGAAACAGT
>CAIVNT010000257.1 GCA_903907305.1 uncultured Ignavibacteriota bacterium | reverse complement strand
CTTCGATCGTCTGCACCTCTTCACGGTACGAAGGCTGGTATTGATCATAATAGATCTGACCGACGATCTTGAATCTATCCGTGATGTCGTTCTCCACCCCAACCCAAAAACGCGGCATCGTTTCAACACGGTGAAGGATAAGGCTTGCACCTGTATGGAACGAGAGACGCCCTTGTCCGCTCGATTTGACAATGGAGTGAGTGTACGCAACGAACAGCTCGGTCCAGATAAAATAATCATTAAACGATCCTACATCACCCCAATTCTGATGTGTGACGCTGTGATACGAACTCGTCGCCCAGTCATACTCTGAGGCCGTCGTTTTCTGAAAGCGCTGTTTTCCGGTTGGACCCGCGGAATGGAAATGAAATCCCACCGAGACGGCATCTTCCGATTCGAGATTCCCTCTTTTGAAGATCCTGAATTTCGGACGGATATTCATATCCGTAAAAAAATAACGCCAGTATGAAGATGAGATATCGATATCCTCGGAAAGCGCAACGCCCCACGACAATCCGCTGAAATAGACCGATCCTTTTTCAAGAGTGTATCCTGTCGGATCGAAGAAAATATCCGTCAATCGTTCTCTGCTGTAAAAGAACTCGGTCTGCTGCGCTCTCCCGGGAATTGTCGCACCCGCTTCGGAGGTCCTGTCGATCTTTTCATTTTCAATCGAGACAATACCAAAGGATGTCTTGAGTGAGAACTGCCGCTCATCCCGCGAGAGAATATCACCGGTTACGATACTGCCGTCCTTCAGATACAGCGTGATCGACTGCGGCTTGATGTCAGATTTCCGGATGGAGACTTCGCCGAACGACGTCTTCAGCACTAACAGTGAATCATTTTCCGCAACGACCGAACCGCTGATCTTATCACCATTGTTCAATTGAACCGTGCGATCCTTCGTTTCCTGCGCGGAAAGAAGCGAGATGAACACGATCACGACGGTCAGAAATTTCATTCAACTCCTTCGGATGTGAAACAAAAAGGCTGAACCCGAGCTACGAGTTCAGCCTTGCTGAACGTTATAATGCTGAACGATCACCGCTCTTGTCAGAAACTAAATGCTATTTTGAGGTCTCTGCCATTTTTTTCAACAGATCAACAACACGGTTCGAATATCCCCACTCGTTGTCGTACCACGACACGACCTTAAAGAAGCGTTTCTCGCCTTTCAGATTGTTCTGCATGGTTGCCAGTGAATCGTAGATGGAGGAACGATCATCATGGATAAAATCGGATGAGACAACTTCTTCATTCGAATAACCCAAAATTCCTTTCAGGTACGTTTCAGATGCTTTTTTGAACAATGCGTCTATCTCTTCGATGGACGTATCGCGCGATGCACGGAATGTCAGATCCACCACCGAAACATCGGCTGTGGGAACGCGGAACGACATACCGGTCAATTTTCCTTTTGTCTGCGGAAGAACCTCGCCGACCGCTTTTGCAGCTCCGGTGGACGAAGGAATGATGTTAATGGCTGCGGCACGTCCGCCTCTCCAATCCTTCTTGGAAGGACCGTCAACTGTTTTTTGTGTTGCCGTATATGCATGGATCGTCGTCATAAGACCGGTTTCAATCCCGATCCCTTCTTTCAGCAATACATGAACGACCGGCGCAAGGCAATTCGTGGTGCATGAAGCATTCGAGACGATGGTATGTTTCTCCGCATCATATTCATTGTCGTTCACACCCATCACGATCGTCTTTACATCACCTTTTCCGGGTGCGGAGATCAATACGCGTTTTGCACCGCCGGCGATGTGGCCTTTCGCTTTTTCGGAATCGGTGAAGAGTCCGGTTGATTCAAT
>CAIVNT010000256.1 GCA_903907305.1 uncultured Ignavibacteriota bacterium | reverse complement strand
TCCCGCTACAGCGGCCGGAGCGAATCAGGTAATAACCCGGTTGCAGATCAGAAATATCTATTTGCTGATAATTGAATGTATTGGGAATAGTCATTAATAATTTTCCAGCCACATCCATAACATAAATTTCTTCCGCTGCATTGGCAAAGGAAACATTCAGAAGATCGGTTGCCGGATTCGGGAAAATGAAATTATTATTTGCATCTCTGTTAATGGTATTGACTTGCTATATCATTAACGGACAAAACATATTAACCGGAAAAATAACTGACAAGGAAACAGGAGAAGCTCTTCCCGGAGTGAACCTCATTCTCGTCGGGACATCCTACGGCGCGGTAACGGATTTCGAGGGAAATTATCTCATCCTGAACCTCCAGCCCGGCACGTATACCATCCGTGCATCATCCATCGGTTATTCTCCCCTCAGTTACTCCAACATCCGCGTAGCGTCTGATCTTACCACTCGGCAGGATTTTAAGATCAGCGAAGAGACCGTCGTTGGAGATGAAGTGGTGATCACAGCGGAACGTCCTTTGGTTCAAAAAGATCTCACCTCAACCACCGCTGTTGTCGGCGGCGACGACATTAAACAACTTCCAGTGACGGAGATCAGTCAGGTGATCAATCTTCAGGCTGGGAACGTGGCGGGAAGTATCCGCGGCGGACGTTCAGGCGAAACAGCCTATTGGATTGATGGTGTCCCTGTTACGGACGTGTTCAACGGTAGCGCAGTCGTGGATGTGAACCCGAGCATGGTGCAGGAGCTGCAGGTGTTGTCCGGCGCATTCAATGCCGAATACGGTCAGGCAATGTCCGGTATCGTGAATATCGTGACGCGGGAAGGTGCAGAGAAGTATTCAGGAAGTATCACCGCATATGCCGGTGATTATCTGAGCAATCACAGTGACATCTTCAAAGGGATCCAGAAAATTGAGCCATTCAACATCCGCAATATCGAAGGAAGCGTCAGCGGTCCGCTTGTTGGAAGGGACGTTTCGCTCTATCTAAATGGACGCAATATCCACTTTGGCGGATATTTGAATGGGATTCGACGATATACTCCGAGCACTGCTATTGCCAAACGATTCGATAGAGATGAAGTGTATATCCTTGGCACAGATACGCTGAATGACAGGATCTATTCCTTAGCCAATGTTAAATTTGTTACACCGGGAGGTTCGCTTACATTTGCTCAGGCAGATTCGATCAACAGACTAAGAATGGATTCTGCCTTTACCGCATTCAGGAATATGTATACCAACGGCATGGGTGACGGTAAAACAGTCCCAATGGGCTGGAATGATAAAGTGTATCTGCAGGCGAAACTTGCTATGAAGATCACACCGGAACTGAAATTGAACATCACTGGTATTTATGATAATGTAGAGTCGCAGGATTACAATCGTGATTTCCAGTATAATCCCGATGGACAGGGAAAGAATTACACCAAAAGTTATACCGGTATCTTCCAGTTGACCCACACGCTGAGCACGACAACTTTTTACACACTCGGTGGTTCGTACTTCGAGAAGACCTACAAGCATTATCTCTACGAAAATCCTTACGACCCTCGATATACACATCCTGACCTTGCAAACCTTGGTCGTGCGCAAAGCACATATTCCTTCAGCACAGGAGGTTCGGATCTCGGTCGGTATCAGCGTGCAACGACAACGGGACTTCTGAAATTCGACTTGAGCAGCCAGGTGACCAATGAACATTTCGTCAAAGCAGGAGTGGAGACCCGTCAGCACAAGGTGTTCATGGATGATCTAACTCTTCGTCCGATTCCAAGTCAATTGTCCTATAAGAATGCTCAATCGAGTCCGTACATCTCCACATACATCGAGAGCGATTCATCGAATTATCACGACACCTATACGCATAAACCGGTCGAGTTATCGGGTTATCTGCAAGACAAGATGGAGTTCAAAGATCTGATCATCAATATCGGCGTCCGCGTGGATTATTTTGAACCCGATGCCAATGTGCTGGCTGATGATGAAGATCCGAATATCTATTCGCCGGCAAAGATCAGCAATACATTTTTCGATCTCAATGGCAATGGTATTCAGGACGGCAGTGAACCTTCCAAAACTGTTGCAGATAGAAAAAAATATTGGTTTAAAAAAGC
>CAIVNT010000255.1 GCA_903907305.1 uncultured Ignavibacteriota bacterium | reverse complement strand
GAGCAATATGTCATATATGGAGGATATCCAGGAGCAGCCCAATTAGTCAGCGAACCTGACCGCTGGAAAAGGTATATCAACGATTCGCTGATAGAAACAACCGTTTCACGCGATATTCTTTTGATGCAGCGTGTTGATAAACCGGCGTTGCTCAGGCAACTCTTTTCCCTTGGTTGCTCCTACTCCGGCCAGATCGTTTCCTATCAGAAACTGGTCGATCAATTGCAGGATGCCGGAAATACGACGACACTATCGCACTACCTTTCGCTGCTTTCCGGAGCGGGTATGCTAACAGGACTTGAAAAATATTCTTCTCAGAAGATCCGGCAAAGGGCATCGAGCCCTAAACTTCTCGTATTAAACACTGCCTTGCTCACAGCACAGATTGCTCAACCCCTGGACACCATTGTCCAACAGCGTGATGTATGGGGAAGATTGGTTGAATCGTCGGTAGGAGCGCATCTCTATAATTCGTCATTGGGTACGCCGTTAAAAATTTATTACTGGCGCGAAGGTGCAAAGGAAGTTGATTTCATCGTTCAATACGGAAAAACGTTGACTGCAATTGAAGTAAAAAGCGGACGGTCACGGGAAACACTTGCCGGAATAACACAATTCACAAAACAATTCAAACCTCAACGCTCTCTGCTGGTTGGTGCAGACGGAATTCCTGCGGAAGAATTTTTGCGAGTACCGATTATGCAATGGATAGAACGTTAAATATTTTTTTGCAGGATATTTAATATTCCAGAAATTCACTTCTCAACAGTGTGAAATATTCTATTGTCTCCATGCTTTTCGGTTACCCAAAAAACTATATTGTCTTATTTTAACGGTAATATTTTTTTAAGGAAATTTCCTGTAAAGGAATGTGAAATCCTGGCAAGTTCTTCCGGCGTGCCCGTTGCAATCACTTTCCCTCCATTTTCGCCGCCTCCCGGTCCAAGATCGATGACATGGTCCGCACATTTTATCACATCCAGATTATGTTCGATCACAAGTACAGAATTCCCCGTCTCGAGCAGCGCGGTGAAACATTTCAGTAATTTTGTGATGTCGTCAAAATGAAGTCCGGTCGTCGGTTCATCAAAGATAAAGAGTGTGTGCCCATCTTTTTTCTCGACAAGGTGTGTGGCAAGTTTTATCCGCTGTGCTTCGCCGCCCGAGAGTGTCGTAGCTGCCTGACCGAGACGAAGGTATCCAAGACCGACCTGGTCGAGCACTTCAAGTTTTTGTGCGACCTTATGTCCGTCCGGATATTTGTTGAAAAAACCGATGGCCTCTTCAACGGTCAATCCGAGAATGTCGTCGACATTCTTTCCGTTCCACCGTACTTCAAGAGCTTCCTTCTTATACCGTTTGCCGTTGCACGATTCGCAGGTCAAATACAGGTCCGCCATGAACTGCATCTCTACTTTTTGCAAACCGTCCCCTTCGCACACATCGCATCGTCCGCCGGGAACATTGAACGAGAAGAATCCCGGCTGATACCCGCGCAATTTTGCTGCCGCCGTTTTTGAGAGCAACTCTCTGATGCCATCGAACACGCCGACATATGTAACCGGATTCGAACGGGGCGAACGTCCAATAGGCGATTGGTCGACCAATTCAAGATGCTGGATCTTCTCCCATCCCTTGATATCGTGTACTCCGCTCAACCGGCCGATGTGTCCGTTCAAACGCTTCTTAATCCCCTCACCGATAATGTCGTGAACAAGCGTACTTTTTCCCGAGCCGCTGACGCCGGTAACACAAACGAACATTCCCAATGGAATTTCTACATCGATATTCTGAAGATTGTGCTGGAATGCATTAAGAATAAGAATGGAATTATTCGGCAGTGCCGGTGTCTTTTGTGAGACAGACATTTTTTTTCGGCGTACTTTCGGAACAAGGATATTCAATTTTCCGGACAAATATTTTCCTGTCAGAGAGTTTTCACTTGCGACCGCCTCAGCATATGTTCCCTGGAACATGATCTCGCCGCCGCGTTCGCCCGCTTTCGGTCCGATGTCGATTATCTGATCGGCTGATTTCATCATATCCGCATCATGTTCCACGACAAGAACGGTATTCCCGACGTCGCGCAGCCGTTTCAGAATATTGATGAGCCGGTCATTATCAAGCGGATGCAAGCCGATGCTCGGCTCGTCGAGAACATAGATCGAACCAACCAACGATGAACCTATTGATGTTGCGAGATTAATCCGCTGCGATTCTCCTCCAGAGAGTGAGTTTGATAAACGGTCCAGCGTTAAATATCCGACTCCGACATCCACAAGATATCGCAGACGCTTTCTGATCTCCTCCAGAATTCTTTTCCCTATGCTCAACTCAAAATCCGTCAGTTTGAGATTCATAAAGAATTCATCAGCCCGTTCGATATTCATTGCCGCGACCTCGCCCACATGCTTCCCTCCGATGATCACATTCAATGCTTCTTTCCGCAGCCGGGCTCCATGACAAACATCGCACATCGTATATCCGCGGTACCGGCTGAGCATCACCCGGTATTGGATCTTGTACGCTTTTCGCTCCACCATCTTGAAGAAGCCATTGATACCGTCAAATTCTTTTCCATATCCGTTCATCACGATGTTCAATTGCTGTTCCGTCAATTTCCGGAATGGAACATTCATGGGAACGCCGGCTTCATACGCAATGCGCGAAAGATCGCGAAGATTTTCCTGAAACTTCGGCGTTGTCCAGGGCATCACCGCCCCTTCTTTCAGTGTCTTCTCCAGATCAGGAACAACAAGTTCCATATCGATCCCGACCGAACGGCCGAATCCCTGGCATTTCGGACATGCGCCGATGGGAGAATTAAATGCGAATAAATGCGGTTCCGGTTCTTCGAATCTGATAGAATCGATTGGACATTCAAAATGCTGGCTGAACGGAATGATCTCCTTCGTTTCAACATTCAGAACAGATGCGTAGCCATCCCCTTCAACAAATGCAGTCTGAATCGAATCGGCAAGCCGGTTCTGACTTTGAATCTCATCTTTCCGGAGAACATAACGATCTACAAGAATGAAGATGTTCTTCTTTTCATCGGATTGAGAGTGATTCTTTTTGGCGGGAACAGCCGGTTTGACTCCTTGAACATTCTTTTTTACCGTTCGTTTCGGGACCGAGAGCAGTTCCTTAATCTTTTCCGATTGCGCGGGATCATTCAGGTCTATCATTTCACCTTTCAGCACAATGCGGAAGAACCCGCGCTTTTTCAGTGTTTCCAGTTCCTCTGCAATGGTCCTGTCGGCGTGATCGTGCATCGGGAACATCACAAAGAACTTGCCCCCTTCTTTCTCCTGGCTGATTCTGTCAACAACATTCTGCACGGAATCTTTTTTGATTTCACGTCCGCATACCGGACAGATCGTTTTGCCGACGCGTGCGTACAGCAATCGGAGATAGTCATAGATCTCCGTAGTGGTGGCAACCGTCGATCTGGGATTGCGAGTATTGGTCCTCTGCTCGATGGAAATGGCTGGTGACATTCCCTGGATAACATCCACATCCGGCTTGTCCATACGCTCCAGGAACTGTCGGGCATAGGCGGAAAGTGATTCCACATAGCGCCGCTGACCTTCAGCGTAAATCGTATCGAACGCGAGGGACGATTTACCCGAACCGCTCACGCCGGTGATCACCACAAGTTTATTGCGCGGAATCTCGATGGAAATGTTCTTCAGATTATGGACCCGCGCTCCTTTAATGATAAGAGGAGACCGTGTGGAATGAAGTTGGGGAGATTTTGTTTTCGATTGTACTTTAGTTTTTCCCATACCCAATATTAATTCTGTTTAAGTGTTTTTAAGCCGAGATGCTTTTCAAACGGCAAAAAATCCTTGTCGTTATGCAACAGGGTAAAACCGTTTTCTATGCAAAAAGTTGCTATAACAATATCTATCGTCTTGCGTATCGTAAGTCCTTTTTTCCGAAGCAATCTGAAATTTTTAGCACTTCTCAGAGCAATTGATTCTCCGCAAATTTCATAACAGGGAAAAGATTGAAGAATCGATTTTGCCTTGGCAAAGTCTTTGTCACTTTTGAATCCTTGCAGCACTTCCGCAAGAACGTAGTCACCAATGATAACGATTTCTTTCCCGAGCAAATCGTCTAACACATCAACTTGCCATGTCTTCACATTATTGAAATAGTCAATCAATACAGACGAATCGACAAAGATCACCGCGAATTCCTCATTTCATCAAGATCGCCTTCCCACTTGATCTTGCCGCGCAGTGATTTCAGCCTGCTCTGTCTCTTGATCTGCACCAGCAGTTTCAGCGCCTCTTCTACAACCTCTTTTTTTGTGGAATGACCCGATGTTCTTAATGCAGCAGACATCAACTTATCATCGATAATAATGTTTGTTCGCATAAATTCCCTTAATGTGTATAAATCATAGTAAATATACACATCATTCTACCATGAATCAACTTAGGGAATTCCTGCTTAAAACGATTCCCGTTTTATGCGAAAAGGGTGATTTTTTAATGAAGGGAAACTTCGTTGCATCCCTTTCCCATTTTACCTATTTTATTACAGACTTGGCGGGTGATGATACTCTCCAAGTCTAATTTTTTTCTTATGGCTGACACGAATCTTAAAGGACTTACGCTCGCCGGTTTGGAACAATTCATTGTTTCCATTGGTGAACCGAAATACCGGGCGGCACAGATCTATCAATGGCTCTACAAATACCGCGTAACATCCTTTGACGGGATGACCAATCTTTCGGTAGCACTCAGACAAAAATTGAGTGAAACAGCCTATATCGAACAATTCAGTGTGGCAACATCCCAAACATCAAAAGCAGATGGAACTGTAAAATTCCTCTATGAGCTTTCCGACGGGAAAAAGATAGAAACAGTGCTGATTCCCCCTCGCGTAACGGCCGTTGATGCGGAAGAACGAATGACGCTGTGCGTTTCAACGCAGATCGGGTGTGCTCTGGATTGTACATTTTGCGCTACAGCTTCCATGGGTTTCATTCGGAACCTGACAACTGGCGAAATCCTCAATCAATATCTCACAGCACAAACGTTCTCCGAAAAACCGATCACCAATATTGTGTTTATGGGCATGGGGGAACCGATGCTCAACTATGATAATGTTATGTCTGCAATAGACATTATTACAGATCAAAACGGCATCGGATTGAGTTCGAGAAGGATCACCCTTTCGACCGCGGGATATGCAAACCATATCCGGAAAATGGCCGATGAGGACAGAAAAATCAAACTGGCACTATCGCTCCATTCTCTCCGCGACGATGTGCGCACCGCATTGATGCCGCTTACAAAAAAATTCAAGGTGGAGGATCTCCTCGCAGCACTTGAATACTATAATAAGAAGACGAAAAAGAGCGTGATGCTGGAATATATCGTCTTTGAAGGGGTGAATGACACGGATCAGGATGTTCAACTGCTGATTAAAGCTGCACGCAGGCTTGACTGCCGGGTGAATCTGATCCCGTTCCATTCTATTGATATCACCAATCCGAAAGGATATTCGGCACACTTGCACGGAGCATCGAAAGAGGGGTTGGAACAGATCTGGAAAAAGCTGCGAGCCAATGATGTGATAACATTCATCCGCCACAGTGCAGGCGTTGATATTGATGCCGCGTGCGGACAACTTGCGGTAAAAAATGAACTTGAAATTTTGAATTAACCATTTCAACAATTAAATGTCTGAGCGAATATGAATATTATTCTCTTTGGTGCACCCGGAGTCGGGAAAGGAACACAAGCAAAAATTCTGTCGCATGTCTATCATATCCCGCATATTTCCACCGGTGATATTTTACGGGAAGCCATAAAAGCAGAAACTCCCCTTGGAATAAAAGCAAAAGTATTGATGGATAAAGGAAATCTTGTACCGGATGATGTGATGAACATTTTGGCGTCCGATCTTCTCTCTTCCGAACGGTGTAAAAACGGTTTCATTCTGGATGGATTTCCGAGAACCGTTGGACAGGCAAAAGCACTTGATGATATTTTTCGCACATTGAATATCCACAAATTTAAGGTCATCAATATTGATGTTGACCGTAAGATCATTCTCGAACGGCTGACCGACCGCTTTCTGTGCGCAGGGTGCGGCAAGATCTACAATTCCACCATCGATCAATTTAAGGCCGGCGATAATTGTTTTAAGTGCGGAGGAAAGATCTTTCAGCGGGATGATGATAAACCCGAAACAGTGATTAAACGCTTAGAGATTTATTTTGAAACGACCGAACCGGTAAAAAAATATTACCAGAGGGCACATGCCCTTCTTGACGTGAACGGCGTTGGCGAGATCGATGAGATCACTCAACGGCTTCTCTCGGCATTGGGACACTGACAGATGAAAAGACCACTGATTATTGCCCACCGCGGTTTTTCGGACGAAGCACCCGAAAATTCTATGGCAGCATTCCAGAAAGCGATCGAAGCAAAAAGCGATATGATCGAACTGGATGTACGTCTCTCCGCCGACAATGTTCCGATGGTCTTTCACGACAGGAGACTGCAGCGAACATCGGACGGCAACGGCGCTATCAATGAAAAACATTCTCGTCAGCTCATAGAGATAGATAATGGTTCGTGGTTCTCTCCAAAATTTAACCGTGAACGAATCCCTCTGCTAAAGGATGTCTTTCCGATCTTGAAAAAAGATGTCCGCATGAACATCGAAATCAAGCCCGATGTTGTCAGCACGAATGATGTCTCGGCCGTC
>CAIVNT010000254.1 GCA_903907305.1 uncultured Ignavibacteriota bacterium | reverse complement strand
GAGCCATACCGCATGTTCACATCGCGGGCGGAGTATCGTCTGCTCCTTCGTCAGGATAATGCGGACAGACGATTGATGAGGGCTGGGAACGAACTCGGGCTCATCTCATTCGAACTGATCGAACGTCTGAAAGCTAAAGAAGCGAAGATTGATGAAACGCTCCGCTATCTTGAAGCGACAAATATTTCTCCTGCTAAAGCAAATCCTCTGCTGGAAAAAAGAAATGAATCGGCGATCGCAGAGAACGATCTGCTCATCAGAATTTTGCGGCGTACAAATGTTACTGCGCTCGATATATCTGAACTTGTCAACGATGACAACATAAAACAAAATCTATCAGACAAAAACATACAGCGGCAAGTTGAAATTGACGCGAAGTACGAAGGATACATCAAACGTCAAAACGAACAGATCCATCGGTTTGCAAAATTGGAAGAGTATCTCATACCGGAACACTTTGATTACAAAATTATTTCATCGTTGAGCGCAGAGGGAAAAGAAAAGCTTCAACGCATCCGTCCGCGCTCCATCGGACAAGCATCACGCATCGCTGGAGTAACCAACTCAGATGTTTCTGTGCTGAGTATATTTTTGAAACAACATGAATCCAACAAACCGCATAACGGGATGACGCACCACACCGCATAACGTTTCACGTGAAACTATGAACGAAGAAGAATTGTGGTTGTATACGCTTTGTAAAAAAAACGGTGTGTATATAACGGACATACAAATGCGCCAATTAACACGGTTCAAATCACTGCTATTGGATTGGAATAAAAAGATCAATCTTGTTTCAAGAAAGAATGAAGAAAATATTTGGAAAGGTCATATAGCACTTTCTCTGTCGATATTATTCAAAATTGAATTCCGCGACAAAATGAAGATCTTGGATCTCGGAACCGGCGGCGGGCTCCCCGGAATTCCGATGAGCATACTGCTTCCAAGTTGTTCTTTCTTATTGCTCGATTCTACGCAAAAAAAGATCACCGCTGTTCAAGCGATGGTGGAATCACTTGAACTTGCAAATGTTAACACTGTATGGGGGAGAGCGGAAGAACTTCACAAGAATCCGAAATTGCACCAAACATTCGATGCGGTAGTTGCAAGGTCTGTCAGCAGTTTGTCGAACCTAGTGGAGTGGGGCGGTCCATTCCTTAAAGCATTCAAAGGAACAAATATTTTGCAGAAGAAGATTTCTATTTCTGTCCCTTCGTTGATCACATTCAAAGGGATGGAGATCGATGAGGAAGAAAAGACCGCAAAAAAAGAATTTCCAACGATATTGCTTCAAAGCGTCCCTTTGTCATACGCCGGCAGCGAAGAATTTGAAAATCTCGATAAGAAACTGATCATTGTAACACAAAAATAACGGAGTTATCGTGTCTACACAGGAATTATTCTCACAACTAGAAAAATTATCCACAGAACAGCGGAATCCCAATTCAATGGATATCGACGCTTGCTCCCCTATAGAGATTCTTACAATCATTAACAGCGAAGATAAAAAAGTAGCGATCGCTGTCGAATCTCAAATTCCTTACATCGCTCAAGCGGTGGAAATCGTTGTACAGGCGTTTCTCAACGGAGGAAGGCTGATCTATGTGGGGGCGGGAACGAGCGGACGGGTCGGCGTTGTCGACGCAAGCGAGTGTCCTCCCACGTTCGGCGTGCCGTTCGACATGGTGCAGGGAATGATCGCCGGTGGCGAAGGGGCTATGTTCCGAGCCGTAGAAGGTGCGGAAGATAAACCGGAAGCTGGAGCTGCGGATATCGACGCAAAGATCGTCGGACCGAATGACGTCGTCTGTGGAATCGCGGCAAGCATGAGAACACCGTATGTGATCGGAGCTGTCCGCCGCGCAAAGGAGTTGGGAGCGCGCACCCTGTATGTGACAACCAATCCCCGGACAAATCTTTCGCTTCCCGAATATCAGCATCTCGCCGAAGTACTCGATGTGGCTATCTGTGCCGAGGTTGGGCCGGAAGTGATTATGGGTTCAACGAGGATGAAAAGCGGTACTGCGCAAAAACTGATCCTGAATATGATCACCACTGCGGCGATGACACGCCTCGGCAAGATCTATGAGAATATGATGATCGACCTGCAGATGACAAACAAGAAGCTGGTCGAACGCGCAAAGAAGATCGTGATGACGATTACGGGTATCTCTTACGAAGAAGCGGAAAAACATTTGGCCGCCGCCGGGGGGCACGTAAAATCCGCCCTGGTAATGATCAAAGCGAATGTTGATTTCGATGAAGCGGGTAAAAGACTAAAGCGTTCGAACGGATTCGTCCGTGCTGCGATCGAAGGAAAAGAATATTCCATTTTATAGACACAGCCCTTCTTTTGCCACAGAGGTCACAGAGAAAAGTATTTTCAGCCAACATGAGTCGGCGGTAAATAAATACATTTTCTTCCTGCCTCACCGGCCAATATATTTCCATCCCGCGTTATTCGATAATTCAACACTGTGCGCTCCTGCCCGCGAAGTCAATGCTTCTTTGTTGACTACTATACTCTCCATTATTTATTATTGCCACATCGCAATCCAATAATCCATGCGGTGTTTTTTTAAATTATACAGGAGGCAGTATGAACGTGGTAAACATGAAACAGTTTTCCGGATCGAACGGATTGAAAGCGTTCTTCGATCTTGAAACATCAGAAGGGATCACCATCAAAGGATTCAAGGTGGCGGAAGGAAAGAGCGGTCTGTTCATCGGTGTTCCATCCGATCAGGACAAGAATGATAAAGGGAAGTATTGGGACAAGGTGTTGATGTCCAAAGAAGTGAAAGAAAAAGTAACAAAAATTGCGCTGGCGGAATATTCCAAGTTCTCGTAAGGTCGCCTTATTGCGTTGTGATTGATGATGATGTAAAACAGAAACGTCCCCGACTGGGGACGTTTCTGTTTTTAAAAGATGTGTGTTCGGATTAATGTGCCGCCGGTGCAGCGTTTTCGTAATCGATACCTTGTGTTTTCAAAACGGCTTTTGCTTTCATTGCAAAGAAGGCAAGATAACCGAAGAGGAAAATAGTAACGATGTACGAAAGATGGATATTGTTCAGCACATCGCTCAGCCAACCCTGGAACGGAGGAATCAAAGCGCCGCCGAGGATCATCATAATGAGGAATGTGGAACCCTGACTGGTATATTTTCCGAGTCCGGCAATAGAGAGGGAGAAGATACAGGGCCACATCACCGAACAGAAGAGTCCGCCGCTGATGAATGCAAAGATTGCGATCTTGCCGGTGGTAAGCATTCCGACGGACATTGCCGCCATGCCGAGCAGCGAGAAGATCATAAGCGTCTTTGCCGGTTTTTCCTGCCCAACGAAGAATCCGACGATCTGGATAGCGATAACGAATGCGTAAGGATAGAGATCGCTCACATCGGTTCCGTTCAACACGTTTGCGCCAAGCACAACTCCGAATGCGCAATACGGAACAACAACTGTGAGGATATTCTTCCACATTTTGGAAAGATTGAATACGGTGATCGCACCGGTCCAACGCCCGATCATCAGGCTTCCCCAGTACAGTGATATGAAGTGGGCAATTTCGGATTCATGAAAACCGCCGAATTCCGGCAGCTTCAATAATGCCCCCATGTTGCTTTGGATCGTTACTTCAACACCAACATACACGAAGATGGCGGCCATTCCATACACGAGCTGCGGATATTTCAACGCACCTTTGCCTGCTTCAATGTGTTCGTCCTGTGTGATCTTCGGCAGATTGGAGAAAATAAAAAAGAAGGCAACGGCAATAAATAATCCCGCCAGCATCATATACATCTGATTAACGGAACCGATCTCCACCTGAACATTCTTCGTCAATCCGCCAAAGAGGAAGTAGCTGACGATCAGCGGTCCTATGGTTGTGCCGAACGAATTGATTCCTCCCGCAAGATTCAAACGATGTGCACCGGTCTCCGGATCACCGAGTGCGATGGCGAACGGCTGTGCGCAGGTCTGCTGCAGTGAGAATCCGATCGCGATAAGGAACAACGAGCCGAGAATCAGCCAATAGTTTCCGATATTGACGGCACCGATCATTGCTATTGCGCCGGCGGCAGATACGAATAGACCGTATGCGATACCCATCTTATAGCCGATCTTGTTCAGAAAATCGATCTTCATTAGGCGCTCAACAAGATAGAGAGCAAGCGAACCGACAAAATAAGCGAGATAGAACGCCAGGTCGATCAGCTGTGACTGAAATTGGGTCAAACTGAAGTGTTCTTTACAGAATGGAATAAAAACGCCGTTCGATGCTGCGAGAAATCCCCAAAAGAAAAAGACCGTGATGAGGGTTCCGAATTGGGATCTGGAAGAGGCAGATGTGCTCATGTGGTTATTTGATTGGTGGAGAAAAATGAATGTAGCGTGCTCGGCAAGAGTACTATATTAATAGTAAGAATTCAACAACTATTCTGTCCGTGTGTCTTTTGAAAAAGTAAGGGAAATTTTGTACTTTGAATGAGAAATATACAAAGAGGAGAATGCGGCTCCTCTTTTTTGTTGTTTGCATCACCTTTCATACACTTTATATAGAGCATATGGATATCATTCAGGCGGTTGTTTTTGGAATTATTCAAGGATTGACGGAATTCCTTCCGATCAGCAGCACCGGTCATTTGCGCATTATCCCTGCTTTGCTGGGATGGGGGGATCCGGGAGCAGCATTCACGGCGGTGATCCAGTTCGGGACTCTTGTCGCCGTGCTTCTCTATTTCAGAAAAGATATTGCTGCAATCGTTTCTGCAGTATTGAAAGGAATTGCGATGCGGAATTTTTTCCACAACCGCGACGCACAGATGGGGTGGATGATCGCCGCGGGAACGGTGCCGATCGTCTTCTTCGGTCTTTTGCTGAAACATCAGATAGAAACATCGTTCCGTTCATTGTATGTGATCAGCGTTTCGCTGATTGTGCTCGCTCTCGTCCTGATTGTTGCAGAAATGCTGACGAAAAAAAGGATTGCTCGGGGAGACAAATTGAAATCTCTGGATGATCTTTCGTGGAAAGAGGTGACGACCGTCGGATTGTGGCAGTGTATTGCGCTCATCCCCGGCTCTTCCCGATCCGGAACAACCATCACCGGCGGATTGTTCTCCGGAATGAATAGAGAGACGGCGGCGCGGTTCTCGTTCCTGCTGTCGCTTCCATCGGTACTTGCGGCGGGATTACTGGAACTGGTAAAAGAACGGGAAGCGCTCTTCTCTTCCAGTATTGGAATGACAAATGTAATTGTTGCAACAGTCGTATCGGGAATCGTCGGTTATTCTTCAATCGCATTTCTGTTGAACTATCTCAAATCGCACACGATGTATCTATTCATCATCTACCGCATCGTCATCGGTGTCGGATTGCTCTATCTTTTGGTAACCGGGGTGCTGGCTCCATTATAACATCGTCAATCAAAGGCTCTCATTATGGATTTTATTTCAGAATTCCTTCACAAACTCCTCAATATAAAAGAACTCGTCACCTGGGCAGGTTATCCCGGACTGACAATGATCATTTTTTCGGAGACCGGATTACTTGTAGGGTTTTTCCTTCCGGGTGATTCTCTCCTGGTGACCGCAGGATTGTTTGCCGCCGCTGGTTATTTCGACATCGCACTGCTGATTCCTCTGCTGTTGGCTGCGGCCGTTATCGGGAATGCAACGGGCTACGCCATTGGAAAAAAGAGTGGTCAGGCGCTCTACCACCGTGAAGATTCCCGCTTCTTCAAGAAACAGCATCTCGTCAACACCAAAGCGTTCTACGATAAATACGGTCCGTTCACGATCGTTGCTGCGCAGTTCATGCCGTTCGCCAGAACGTTCGCTCCCGTGGTCGCAGGAATCGCACAGATGAAGTACGCGACATTTGCGGCATTCAACATCATCGGCGCGGTGTTGTGGGTGCCGGGAATGCTGCTGATCGGATATTTTCTCGGTTCGACCATCCCGAACATCGACAAGAATATCCATTACGTGATCGCCGGTGTGATCGTTCTTTCACTGATGCCGGGCATCATTAAATACCTTCAGGTAACATACGGAAACAAAGGCTGATCACTGATATTCCGTTTTTGAAACAGTATTCTTAATCTTCACGTTCAATGAAACACTCTCGCCCCATCCGCTTTCATGTCGATCCGATCTTCCGGGAGGAACTCGAGCGTCTGCCGTGGAGTATTCCTTTGTCGGACTGGCACCAGCACGGCGTGAATGTGCTGAACATTAAACGCGGCATCTCGCGTCATGTGGTCATCTTCGTAAAGACCGGACGATTTTCGTTCGGCATCAAAGAGATCAGCGAAGATATTTCCAAAAAAGAGATCGGTCACTACGAACAATTGCTGCTTCGCGGCATCCACACGCTTGTCCCGGCAGGATATGTTGTCCGCGAAGAAGAACCGATCCCTGTCGAGACTCCAATCGGCGTACAATACGTAGAGAATTTTATTTCACACACCGTTACCGTGCTGGTCAGCAAGGTGCTGCCGGATTCATTCCTCTACTCACGGAACTTCCGAAAAGAGAATAGAGAAAAGATCTGGGATGCAATTGTAAAACTATTCGCACAGCTTCACAGCAACGGCGTTTATTGGGGGGATGCATCGCTCGCAAACGTGCTGATCAAATTTGAAAAGCGTGAAGTGCCGTTCGTGGGGCTTCGAACACTCCTCTTCGCATATCTTTCGGATGCGGAGACGGTGGAGATCCGTCCGAGATTATCGCATTCCATGCGCGATGCGGACCTGAATTTCTTCTTCGAGTCGATGGAGTGGATCAACGAAGATCTCCGTGCAAGCGGCATTCTTCGCGATAACGTCGGCACAGAAGAAGATACCGCGTACATCAAAAAACGGTATGACCTTCTTTACAAGGTGGAACGGAAAAAGAAAAAGTTCGAGCATCAAACTTCGTTTGATATCGATAAATTCCTCGGAAGCATCTTCAATCCTGCGTATGTGGACCAATTCCTGAAACACATTGAAGAACACAAATGGTATATGAATGAACGCGCCGACTCTGATGTTACTCTCGCCGAGGCAACGAAGGATTGGTACGAAACGGTCTTCGTCCCGATTTGCACGCTGTTTCGCACCGAACATATCCTGGAGTTCTTCAAGGGGAAGACTGCGGCAGAACTCTATATTGAGATCATGAACAATAAGTATTATCTCAGTGAACAAGCGGGAAAAGATGTCGGCATGATCACTGCAATGAAGGATTATGCTGAACGGTTCGGTGCGACAGAACAACATACATCGTTGCTGGAACAGCTTGCGGATAATATGATGAAGATCCTCGGACTGAAAGAGACGATGCTTCTCACCTAAGTGTTAAGTATATTGCGACAGTTAAAAATGAAAACCGAATAAAGGATACTACTATGACAACTATTGCACCCTCTACGGTCCGAATGTTCGATCCGGCATCGCTGGAAAAGATCGCCTACGAAAGTGTCAAATCCGTCCCCACCAAAGAACCGAACGATCAATACCGATTAGGATATCATCTCTGGAATTATCTGAAAGAACAAAAAGGATCCATTCTTGAAGCTGTGAAGCAGTCCAACGCTAGGATCCTCGTCTCAGAAAAAGAGGCGGTAGAAATTATTGAAGGAGCGTTGAAAGGCAAGATTGAATAATTACACGATTACAAGATCACTTCTTCTTTGTAATTCCTAAAAATATTCTGCCGCATATTTTGTTGTTATTGAATGAAAGAAATACTCCAAATACTGAACAATGTGATGATGGCGTTCATTCCGCTGTTTGTGGCGATCGATGTTCCCGGACTTGTGCCGATCTTTATCTCGCTCACCGAAGGAATGACGCTGAAATCGAAACGGCAGCTGATCGTTGAAGCATCTATGACGGCCGGCGCGGTCGCGCTGGTGTTCCTCATCCTCGGGAAAGTGATCTTCAGGTTCCTCGGCATCACGGAGAATGATTTTCGCATCGGCGGAGGGATCGTTCTGCTGGTGCTCGCCGTGACCGACCTTCTCTTCTCCAGTGACGAACGGAAAGAAACGCCGAAATCCGTGGGCGTTGTGCCGATCGGCATTCCGCTGGTGATGGGTCCGGGTGCGCTGACGGCGATCATTATTATTGTGGATGCGTACGGGTATTGGATCTCTATGGTCTCTCTGCTCATCAATCTGATCATTGTGTGGCTCACGTTCCGTCACTCCGACCTTGTCATTAAACTGATGGGGGACGGAGGAACAAAGGCGTTCGCAAAAGTAGCGGCGCTCTTCATGGTAGCGATCGCCGTGATGATGATCCGTGTGGGTATTCAAAATATTCTAAAGTGACCTTCCTGTATGTCCCATCATTATCAATCCGTCCTTGAATCGATCCACGCCGAAGTGCTACCGCTGCAGTCCGACGGCGCTGTGGCAAACTACATTCCCGAGTTAGCAAAGGTGAATGCCAATACGTTCGGCATGCATCTGCGGACAATCGAAGGACTCGATTATTCCGTCGGAAGCAGCAACGAACTTTTTTCCATCCAAAGCATCTCAAAAGTCTTCGCGCTCGCTCTTGTTGTGTCGATTGTCGGAGAAAAGATCTTCAAGCGCGTCGGCGTTGAGCCCTCCGGCAGCTCGTTCAATTCGCTGGTACAGCTTGAATATGAAAAAGGAATTCCGCGCAACCCGTTGATCAATGCTGGCGCAATGGTGGTCTGCGATGCACTCATCGATCAGCTCGACAAACCGAAAAAAGATTTCCTTGGTTTCGTCCGGCGGCTTGCACAGAATAAAAAGATCGGCTACAACGAAAGGGTCGCCGCTTCGGAAAAAGAATACGGATTCCGAAACGCCGCACTCGCAAATTTTCTGAAATCATTCGGTAACATCCGGCACGATGTGGACGAGGTGCTCGATCTCTATTTCCACATCTGTTCCGTCGAGATGTCGTGCAAAGATCTTGCGAACGCATTTGTCCTCTTCGCTAATCATGGTAAATTCCCGTCAACGAATGAAGTGCTGCTGACGAAGAGCCAGACGAAGCGGCTGAATGCGGTGATGCAGACGTGCGGATTCTATGACGAGGCCGGGGAATTCTCGTTCACCGTCGGACTTCCCGGGAAGAGCGGCGTGGGCGGAGGCATTGTTGCACTTCATCCTCACCGCTACGCAGTAGCAGCGTGGAGTCCGCGGCTGAATGCGAAAGGAAATTCCGTGATGGGTATGAAAGCGCTGGAGTTGCTGACGACGAAACTTGGCTCCTCTATTTTTTAAGTGCTCCCGCCACTCCCTAAAGGATGGAGTCTGTGTCAAAACTCTGATTATGCTACACTGAGCGCAGCGAAGTGTCTATTTTCGTTCCAGATTTGCCGCCTTGCTCAATTAATATGAGCGGCACCCCGAACAGCGGGGCTTCCGCTTCATCTTCGCTACGCTCAGAGTCAGCGTCAGAATAACTTGGAAAAAATTTTATTTTTGACACAGACTCGATGCGTTCAGTAGAAGACACTTAGACATAAAAATTCCACTAAAATATTTTCAACGATGCTTACATCAATTCATCATCCTGCATCACAGCCGTCCGAAAGCAAATCCACACTCATCATGCTCCATGGCCGGGGTGCTGATGAACACGACCTGTTTGGATTGAAGAATCAACTCGATCCGCGCCTGGAAATCTATTCTCTCCGCGCGCCGTTCGAATTCGAGTGGGGCGGATATGCGTGGTTCGATCTGTTTGATGACGGAACAGTGGACGAAAAAAGTTTTATTCAAAGCCAAAACGAGATCATCGGTTTCATTCAAACGGTGAAAACGGATACACTATTTCTTCTCGGTTTCAGCATGGGTGCGATCATGTCGTATTCCATCGCACTCACTCACCCCGGAATATGCAGCGGAATCCTTGCGCTCAGCGGATTCGCGCCGGAACAACTGGAGAAAGAATACAAACTGCGGGAACTCCAGGATCTGAAGATCTTCGTCTCGCACGGCGTAAACGATCCCGTTATTCCGATCTCATCTGCCCGCTCCACTAAAACAATGCTCGATAAATCGAATGCAATCGTTGAATATCGCGAATACCAGATGGCGCATCAAATCAACGATAATTGTCTCTCTGATATGGCATCCTGGGTAAAAAAATCTTTGTAAAATAATTCGCCGGCACAACAGTATTATAATTCTCTAAGGCAGCCCTGTATCCCAGCGCACTTATTTTCAAACACCAATGTTCTATCCTTTTCAGCAATTATTGTCCTACAAATGGAGGAAGTGTTGTTTTTTGTCTTACTGTTTATTCTTTTTTCCGGTTCGGCAGCGGCCCAACAGCAGCCCGGACTCTCGACCGCGAAGAGAATAACCCAATATAAACTTGATGTGTGGCAGGAGGAACAGGGGCTCAAACACAACTCTATTACCGCGCTGGAACAATCCGCCGACGGATATTTGTGGCTCGCCACGTATTCCGAACTCTACCGCTTTGATGGTGTTACTTTCAAAAGTTACAAACAAACCTTCGACCAGGCGCAACCGCGAAGCCTGTATCAGGATTCACGGGGCAGAATGTGGATCGGCACAACCAATGGATTATTCTTCTATTCGAACGGTGCGTTCACAAAGGCTATTGTTGATTCATCCCTTCATCTATCACCGATCTTTGCCATTCTTGAGCTTCGCAATCACTCGTTACTCATTGGAACACAAACAGGAATGATATCCTACGATGGTGCCGTATTCAAAGACCGCTCGCAAGATTTTGATGTGGTCAACACTAACATTTGGTCGATCGCGGAAGCACGGGACGGACAGATCTGGGTGGGGACCGACCGAGGGGTCCGAAGAAAGACAGAAACTTTCGTTGAACAGATCGACACGACGAGCGGATTTCTTAAACATAATATTGTCCGTTCGATCATTGAGGACCGTTTTGAAAATATCTGGATCGGAACCGGCGGCGGCGGCATCACCCGATACCGCAACGGCTCGTTCTCTACGTTCACCACAAAGGATGGACTTCCCAGCAACGTGATCAGAACTATCTTTGAGGATCGGAACGGAAGCGTCTGGATCGGCAGCAGTGGCGGCGGACTTTCGCGATATCTGAACGGAAGATTCGAAACACTTGGCAGTGTTGACGGACTCACGACCGATGTTGTGTGGGCGCTCTGTCAGGACAGAGAAGGATCGCTGTGGATAGGCACCGGCGGCGGCGGATTGAACCGGCTGCGTGATTCGCGCTTTACTGCGCTGACAAAGAAAGAAGGATTAGGAAATAATTTTCTTTGGACTGTCTACGAAGATGGCCGCGGCGCACAATGGATCGGTACGAACGGCGGCGGTGTTACTATGTGGGATAACGGCACAGCGAAAACGTACACGATCGGATCAACTCCGCTTTCTAATATCATCCGCACCGTGTTGGACGATAAAGCGGGGACGATCTGGCTCGGCACTTCGGACGGCGTCTATTCTTCACCGTCGTTTCCTCCGCACTCTTTTAAACGCTTTCAGGGTATTTCCGCAAAAACTACGCTGAGCACATTGCAGTCCCGCGATAAGACCATCTGGTTCGGCACACTGGAGAACGGGATCTATTCGCTCTCTAACAAAAAACTTTCCCATTACAGTACTAAGGACGGATTGATCAGCAATAATGTCCGCGCCATCGCACAACATCCGGACGGAAGCATTTGGTTTGGGATGGACGGAGGGATCGAGATCCTTGAGGCGGGTCCGGCAAAGACATGGAGACAATTCCCGGGTAACCGCGAATTAAAAAAAGAAGAGATACGCGATATCTATATTGACGCAGACAGTATTGTATGGATCGGAACAGACCGCGGTGGTCTGCGCCGGTTCGGGAAGAATGGTGTGCGGCAATATCTTGAACCCGAAGGATATGATGCGATCTCTGTCCACGAAATTCAGGAAGACAATCTTGGATTTTTCTGGTTGACGTGCAACAAAGGAATCTACCGTGTCAACAAAGAGGAATTGAATTCTATCGCACGCGGCGAACTATCCACGGCACAATTCGCTCTCTATGGAATTGTGGACGGCATGGGAAGCAGCGAGTGTAACGGGGGCGGTCAGCCGGCCGGATGGAAGATGATGAATGGAACGATTTGGTTCCCCACAATGAAAGGTGTTACGATCATCTCACCGCAAAAATTGCCGACGAACACGATCGTTCCTCCCGTGTATATCCAGGATGTTTCCGCAGACGGAAAGAATATTGCAATCATTGATTCAACAATCTATCTGCCGGCAGGTTCCAACCGTGTGACGATCGGTTTTACCGCGCTGAGTCTTTCGGCACCGGACCTGGTGCAGTTTAAATACATGCTGGAAGGATATGATAAAGGATGGATCAACGGAGGAAACAGCCGCACTGTTTCATACACAGGAATTGATCCGGGAGAATATCGGTTCAGAGTGATCGGTTCCAATAACGACGGTGTGTGGAATACTGTTGGTGCTTCGGTAACTATAAACCAGCTGCCGCATTTTTATCAGACATCGTGGTTCGGTATTTCGGTGATGGTACTCTTTACCGGAATGATCTTTTCGGCGTACAGGATGAGAATCAACGTATTGAAGAAACGGGAATACGAACTGCAGTCCCTGGTGGATGAACGGACAGACCATCTTCAGTTGGAGAAGGAGAGGGCGGAACAGGCAAATCAATTCAAGGGAGAACTGTTACACATTGTTGCACACGACCTGAAGAATCCTCTCACCACCATCGTGGGCATGTCGCATTTTTTACAGGAAGAAAATTTCGATCTCTCAACCGTGAAAGAGTCTGCAAAAGCGATCTCCGGTTCCGCCGAGCAGATGGTGGGTTTGATCACCGATTTTCTGAATGTGGAAGCGATGGAACAAGGAAAGATCAATTTGCACAGGTTGCCGCTGAGCCTTTCGGACTTGACGGGATATGTTCTTTCCATAAATAAACAGCTTGCCAAAAAGAAACAGCAGTCCGTAGAGCTGATCCTCTGTGAAAGCACGGAGAGTATGGTGCTTGCAGATTCAGAGCGTCTGTACCAATCCATCGAAAATCTTTTCAGCAACGCCGTAAAATATTCTCCTTTTGGGTCAACAATCATCGTCCGCGTGGAGCGGAGCGGAGAACACGTCCGCGTTTCCGTAAAAGATACCGGGGCAGGTTTGAGCGATGATGACCAGAAAAAATTATTCGGTAAATTTCAAAAACTATCTCCTCGTCCCACCGGGAATGAAACGTCGACAGGGTTGGGACTCTCTATTGCAAAAATGATCGTTGAACTGCACGGAGGAAAGATCTGGGCGGAAAGTGCCCCGGGAAGAGGAAGCACCTTCTATATTCAATTGCCGGCGGAAGACAAAAAAACCCAAGAGTGATCTTGGGTTTTTTGTTTTGCTGCGCATACTTTGCATTTATTTCTTCGGCTGCTTTGGCATATTCTGCTGCATCCGTTCGAGGAACCCGGGTTTCCGCTTGTTCTCAGGAACTTTCTGCAACGGCTCTTCCTTATGGCGCTGATTGAAATAATACTGTTGGCCGATCGACAAAAGATTGAAGACGAAGTAATACAGATTCAAGCCGGAAGGGAAGTGATTGAACATGATCGTCATCATAATCGGCATCATCCAGATCATCGCTTTCTGTGTCGGATCGGTGACAGTCTGTTTCTGCTGAACGAACATCGTAATACCCATCGCCAGCGTAAGTCCACTGATGAAATTCCCCAGCAATGGAATGGTGAACGGCAGTGATACCAACACATCGGGAACGGAAAGATCGGTGATCCACAGAATGAACGGCTGCTGACGAAGTTCAATGGAAGCGGAGAACAACGAATACAGCGCGTAGAGGATCGGCAGCTGAAGCAGCAGCGGCAAGCATCCGCCCGCAGGATTCACGCCGTAGTCCTTGTATAATTTCATCGTTTGAAGATTCAGCTGATTTGCATCATTCTTATATTTTTCCCGGATCTCCTGCATTAATGGCTGCAGCTTCTGCATCTTGCGCATAGAAGACATGCTGGAGCGCGTCAACGGCTGCAGAGCGGTTTTAATGAGAATAGAGAAAAGGATGATGACTAATCCATAATTTGAAATCAGCGAATGAATGAGTCTGAAGAGCGGAATGAAGATATATTCCGTGATCGGACGGATCCATGACCAGCCGAGGGACATAATCTTATCAAGATCGCGGTCATAACTTTTGATCGTGGTGAATTCCAGTGGACCAATATACGTGGAGATCTTTGCTGTCTCGTTCGTTGTGTTTTTGAACGGATATTTCAATGCGATGGAATATTTCTCCACGGCGCCGCCGTTTGCAACAGAGATGTGCTGTCCCTCAAGATATGCTCCGGTTGCTTTCTTGTCCTGCGACATGATCGCAATAGCAAAATATTTATTCCGCATAGCGACCCATTCTGTCTGACCGGATGGATCCTCTTTCGGATTATCTCCGGAAGATTTTGCGTTCACTTCTTTCAGTTCGCCGCCGCCGTACGTGTAGGATGAAGCAAGATTGGATTCGTCGACGCTGTTAAATTCCGTGTATTTGAGTCCGCCTTCCCAGAGGATCTGGTACTCATAGTTTGCAACTACATTTTGCATCCCTTCGAAAGCAATGTCTGCATCAAAATCGTACACCTTGTTCTTGAACGTCAGTTTTTTTACGAGACGGCCTTCGGTCGATTTCAGAACGAACTCAACGGTGAATTTGTCGTCGTTCGAGAGAACAACTTTTCCGCCGACCGGAATCTGCGTGGTGAAGAAATGATTCTTCGTATTGATCATTCTTCCGTCGGAGGTAGTGAACAGCAGGCTGAAGTCTCCGCGCGGATCATTCACCATTTGCACGGGATGATTATCCCACGTCATATGTTTCTTCAGCGTCCACTGTTTGATCGCTCCGCCGCGGGTGGAAAGTTCCGCGATATAATTTTCTGTCTCGACCGTGAATGTCTGTTCTTTCCCGAGTTCTGTTCCGCTGAAATATTTTCCGAGAGAATCGCTCACTACCTGCACAGCTGCTGCCGGTGCGGAAGGATTCTGCTGCTGAACAATCTCTTTTTTTGCGGTCTCGGTCTCGGCGGCCGGAGTCTGTACTGTCTGTTCGGTTGTGGGCTTTGTCTGCGGCTGGCGCTGTGGCGAAGTGTAATACATCCACGCCATCAGGATCGCGGCGATCAGAACAAAACCGAGAGTCTCTTGTCTTCCCATAATATTAGTGTTGTTTCCTAAATGAAAATTTTTCGGGAACGGGATCGTAGCCCCCCTCGTGATACGGATGACATTTGCAGATCCGTTTCACGCCAAGCAGCGAGCCTTTGAACGCTCCGTGTTGTTGAATGGATTCGAGTGTGTAGGTGGAACAGGTCGGAAAAAATCTGCACGAGTTTGCCGGCAGAAACGGTGAGATCACCATCTGATAGAAGCGGATCAAAAAGATAAGAAGATGTTTCATAGCGCTTTCAGGATCTGTTGCTGAATGCCGAGCCATACCGGCTCAACATCGTGAAGCATCAAGCGATCTACCGGCGTGTTCTTTTCCCCGCGATACATCAGAACGATCTTCGCACCCATCCGTTTTTCACGAATAGACGCAAAAAATTCTTCGCGATGCTTACGGACGGACTCTTTCATTAATCGTCTGATCCTGTTCCTATCTGCAGCAAGCGGAACCCGTTTTTTCGGTACAGAAAAACCGATCTCCACTTTCGGATCACTTGGATCTGAGGCGTCGGTCAACACGAATCCCGTCAGCAGTATTCCTTGGATCGGAATCCCGCCGGTGATGACGTTGGTGAACGATTGGTATCCGCGAAGAATGATTGATTTAGGAAGAGTCTGTCGCACCCACACCACCGCTTCCTGATTTAGAGAGAGGAGAGAAGCACAGACGAAAGCTAGGCCACGTTAGTTACGCGGCTCGTCGCTGACGGTCAATTTATGACGCCCTTTGGCGCGGCGACTTGATAATACTTTGCGACCGTTTTTGGTCGCCATGCGCTCACGGAAACCATGGGTGTTTCGGCGTTTGCGTTTGTGTGGTTGAAATGTACGTTTCATTATATCTCCAGGTGAATAAAAGCGGTACAAAAATACAAAAACATCGCAGGACAAACAAGATAAATTTCACCGCTGACACAGCTTCTTTGAAATTCCTTGGCTTTTTCTTTTATTTTATATTTTTTTAGCGGAAAATTTCCTACTGAAAAATGGAAAACGAGATTTTCCAAATTCAAAAATTTTTTTCTTGACTTCACTCTATGAAATGCAATATACTGTAATACAGACTATGGTTGGATTGAGTGTTGATGAAATGTGGATAACTTTTATTATGGAAGCTCCTCTTGGAAGCGGTCAGAAATCGACGTAAAAGATATGCACACTCTTTGTTGATAAGTTGGGTGCATGGCGGTCTGTTTGTTGCTTTATAAGGGGTTAGGGGGAATGGTTTAATGTGTATAATTCTCTTTTTTCCGTAAGTTTGTTAATTTGTGATTTTATTCGTGTGAATAACATTGTGCATAATACAATTTTTGATGTTGATAACGTTTGAGGTTTTATGATTTCCATAGTTACTCCTTCTGAAATTCCTACATCAGTCAAATCCGACAGTCAGCAGAGGGAAGAGTTATTGTTGATGTGGGGGAAAATTCTTTCTCATATCCAGTCTGAGATCAATTCGCAAAGTTTTAAGACCTGGTTTGAGCCTATTAAACCGGTAAAGATCGAAAACCAAGAGGTTTCCGTCACCGTCCCCAGTCAATTCTTTTATGAATGGCTGGAAGAGCATTACTATTCTCTTATCTCCGGTGCGCTGCAAAAAGTTCTCGGTCCTTCCGCAAAACTGAATTACACTGTTGTTCCGTCGGACGAACCGTCTCCTTCAATAGTTGTTTCTCAAAACGAACCGCCGGTGAAGATCCACGAATTGGCTCCTGTTAAAATCGAACAGACCCAGTATACCCAGACCCTTCCTTATGAAAAGACCTTCCTGAACAGAAGAAATGTCTTTAGCACCTTTATTAAAGGGGAAAGCAACCAATTAGCTCGCGCCGCGGCAATGGCTGTGGCAAACAATCCCGGTGGCACATCATTTAATCCTTTGGTCCTTTACGGCGGTACAGGGCTCGGTAAAACGCATTTAATGCAGGCGATCGGCAACTATGCGCTGGAAACGGGCAAAGCGAAGCGAGTAATGTATGTTTCCAGTGAAAAGTTCACCAATGAGTTCATTGATGCTATCCGGAATGATGCCACAACCGATTTCTCCAGTTTCTATCGAAGCATGGATATTTTGATCGTTGACGACATACAGTTCTTTACCGGAAAAGAAAAGACACAGGACAGTTTCTTCCACACATTCAATTCGCTCCATCAATTGGGAAAACAGATCATTCTCTCCTCGGACCGGCCGCCAAAAGAGCTGCAGGGACTCGATGAGCGGCTTATTTCGCGTTTTCAGTGGGGTTTAACAGCGGATATCCAGCCGCCGGATCTTGAGACACGTTCCGCTATTCTCCGCAATAAGTGCGAGAGAGACGATGTGGTAATTCCGGAATCCGTTCTGGACTTTATCGCAGCGAATGTGAAATCGAACGTGCGTGAACTGGAAGGCTGCTATACAAAACTGCTGTTCAACGCTTCGCTGCTCGGAAAAGATATCGACATCGAAATGGCAAGGGAAGTTCTCAGTTCTGTCGTAACAGAGGTTCGTTCACCGTTGACCGTGGAAGAGATCCAACGTCTTGTGTCGGAGTTCTTTGATATACCGAATGATCTCCTCCGTGCGAAGACGAGAAAGCAGGAGATCGTCATAGCACGGCAGGTAGCAATGTATATTGCAAAGGAACTGACAAACTGTTCGCTGAAGACGATCGGTCTGAATTTCGGGGGAAGAGATCACAGCACGGTCATTCATGCGTATCAGACGGTAGAAGAGCAGATCAAGATCGATCCGAAATTCCGTCTTTCCATCGATCAGCTTAAAAAGAAGATAGAAATCTATTCGAGATAACATTTTTTTACGGAAAGAAAATTGGGTCGGGGAACACTTGACCCTTTTTCTTTTTAAATCATTTTAAAATAGTTATCCACAAAAATGTGTGGACGAG